>JASHTP010000343.1 GCA_030040495.1 Alphaproteobacteria bacterium | reverse complement strand
GCGTCGAGCTTGCCAGCGGCGCCGCGGTGGCGGGCTATGAGATGCATGCCGGGCGCACCAAGGGACCCGGCACGGCGCGGCCCATGCTGCGGCTCGGCGCGCGCGCCGACGGCGCGGTTTCCGCCGACGGCCGCATCGCCGGCTGCCATCTGCACGGCCTCTTCGCCAGCGACGGCTTCCGCCGCGCCTTCCTGGCGCGGCTCGGCGGCGCCGGCGACGAGGCGCTCGATTACGAGCGGCGCATCGAGGCGACGCTCGACGCGCTCGCCGCGCATCTCGAGCAAAGCCTCGACATCGCCCGCCTGCTGGAGATCGCCGATGGGCGTTAGAGCCGATTCTGTTTGCTCGGCTTTCAGTCCCTCTCCGCGCGCAGCGGGGAGGGTGAGGGGTCTCTCCGCCGTGCCGCCGCGTCTGCCATCGGCGCCCGCCTCACCCGCTCGCTGCGCTCGCACCAGCAACCCGGCCGACCGCTTTGCGGTCGGCCCCGTTCGGGTTCGTTCGCGGAGCGAGCGAACGGGTTGCTCCCCCCGCAGGCGGGCGGCGAGGGTTGTTCCTTCAGAACCTCGGCCCGTCGATGATCAGAAAGACCGCGAGCACGGCGGTCGCCTGCAGCAGGCAGGCGATGACATAGAGCCTGAGCGCCCGCGTGATGTCGGCGATGGTGGCGCGGGCGCGGCCGTCGCCGAGCCAGGGGTCGTTCACCACCTCGCCGTGGTAGCGTCGCGGCCCCGCCAGCGCCAGGTCGAGCGCGCCGGCGGTGGCGGCTTCGGGCCAGCCGGCGTTGGGCGAGCGGTGCTTGCCGGCGTCGCGCAGCATGATGCGGAAGGCCGGCAGCATGTGCGCCTCGGGCGCCGCCAGCGCCGCGGCGGCGAGCAGCAGCCCGCTCAGGCGCGCCGGCACCAGGTTGAGGAGATCGTCGAGCCGCGCCGCCGCCCAGCCGAACTGCAGGTGGCGCGGCGTGCGGTGGCCGATCATGCTGTCGAGCGTGTTGGCGGTCTTGTAGACGAAGAGGCCGGGCAGGCCGAAGAGCGCGTAATAGAGCGCCGGCGCCACCACGCCGTCGCTGAAATTCTCCGCCAGCGATTCGATCGCGGCGCGCGCCACGCCGTGCTCGTCGAGGCTCTGCGGATCGCGGCCGACGATGTGGCGCACCGCCTCGCGGCCGCGGACGATGCCGCCTTGGGCGAGCGCGCTCCCGACCGCGGCGACATGCTCGAAGAGGCTGCGCTGCGCCAGCAGCACCGCCACCAGCGCCAATTCGAGCGCCCAGCCGAAGCGCAGCGCGCGCAGCGCCACCGCGAGCGCGAAGCCCAGCGACGCGGCGGCGAGCACCAGCGCGGCCACGGCGAGGATGCCGCGCATCCGCCGGACGCGGGGGCTGCGCCGCTCGCGGTTGAGCCGGCGGTCGAGCCAGCCGATGGCGCGGCCGACCAGCGCCACCGGGTGCGGCACGATGCGGAAGAGTTCGGGCAGGTCGCCGACCACCATGTCGAGGGCCAGCGCGGCGAGCAGCAGCAACAGCGGATCGGGCCGCGACGAGGCGAAGAGCAGCATCGGCGGCGAGCATGGGCGGCAAGCGCGCTTTGCGTCAACCGCCGCCGCGCACAGGAGCAAAAATGGACACAGGGGTGATGGTCTGCGGCCATGGCAGCCGCGACGACGAGGCGATCCGCGAGTTCGAGCGGGTGGCGGCGGGCATCAGGGCGCGGCTCCCCGCGGTCGAGGTCGCCACCGGCTATCTCGAATTTGCCCGGCCCACCATCCGCGACGGGCTCGAGGCGCTGAAGGGGCGCGGCGCCCGGCGCATCCTGGCGATCCCCGGCATGCTCTTCGCCGCGAGCCACGTGAAGAACGACCTGCCTTGGGAGATCAACAGCTTCGCCGCGGCCAACCCGTCGCTCGAGCTGCGCTTCGGGCGCGAGCTCGCGATCGAGCCCAAGCTGCTCGGCGCCGCCGCCGAGCGCATCGCCGAGGCGGAGCGGCTGGGCCGCCGCGCCCTCGCCCGCCGCGACACGCTGCTGCTGGTGGTCGGGCGCGGCACCCGCGACCCCGACGCCAACTCCAACATCGCCAAGCTCGCGCGCATGCTGTGGGAGGGCATGGGCTTCGGCTGGGCCGAGACCGCCTTCAGCGGCGTCGCCTACCCGCTGGTCGAGCCGGCGCTGAAGCGCGCGCTCGGCCTGGGCTTCCCACGCATCGTCGTCTTTCCCTATTTCCTCTTCACCGGCGTGCTGGTGAAGCGCATCTACGCCGCCGCCGCCCGCGTCGCGGCGCGCCACGGCGAGATCGAGCTGCTGAATGCGCCCTATCTCAACGATCACCCGCTGGTGCTCGACTGCTTTGCCGACCGCGTCGCCGAGACCGTGGACGGCGAGCCCAAGATGAACTGCACGCTCTGCAAGTACCGCGCCCAGGTGATCGGCTACGAGGCCGAGCGCGGCGCGCCGCAGGCGGCGCATCACCATCACGTGCGCGGCATCGGCACCGACGGCGAGCGCGCCCACCGCCACGGCAACGGCCACGATCGTCACGATCACCGCCACGATGACGGACACGACCAGCACGGGCACGATCATCCGCACGGCGCGGGCGAGGGCTGAGGCCGCGCCGTGGCGCCGCTCTTCGACGCCTATCTCATGGTGGATTGGAGCGCCGCCGCGACGCCGCGGCTGGGCAAGGACAGCATCTGGCTCTGCCATCTCCGCCGCGTCGGCGGCCGGCTCCGCCAGGCGCCGCCGCTCAACCTCGCGACGCGGGCCGAGGCGCGCGAGCGGCTCTTGGCGCTGCTCCGCGAGGATCTCGCCGCCGGGCGCTCGACCCTTGCCGGCTTCGACTTTCCCCTGGGATATCCGCGCGGCTTCGCCGCTGCGCTGGGGCTTGCCGGCCCGCCCTGGCGCGCGCTCTGGGACCTGCTCGCGGCCGAGCTCGAGGAGCGGCCGCGCAACGCCAACAACCGCTTCGCGCTGGCGGCGCGGCTCAATGAGCGGATCGGCCGCGGCGCGGCGCCGTTCTGGGGCTGCCCGCGCGCGCAGGCGACGCCTTTCCTGGCGATGACCCATCATCGCGCCTATGACCGCATCGGCCTTGCCGAAAAGCGCCTCACCGACCAGCGCCTGCCCGGCACGCAGCCGGTGTGGAAGCTCGCCGGCGCCGGCTCGGCCGGCAGCCAGGCGCTCACCGGCATTCCGGTGCTGCGCTGGCTCAGGCGCCATCGCGCGCTCGCCGGCGCCGCCCGCATCTGGCCGTTCGAGACCGGCCTCGCGCCGCTGGCGGAGGCGCGCCCGCGCATTGTCTTCGCCGAGATCTATCCCTCGCTGGTGCCGGCGCAAGCGCGCCCGGGCGAGGTCAGGGACCGCGCCCAGGTGCGCGCCATCGCCGCGCATTTCGCCGCGCTCGACGATAGCGGCCGGCTGGCGTCGCTCTTCGCCGGCGATCCCGCCCTCGCCCGGGCCGAGCGCCGCGCGGCGGAGCGCGAAGAGGGCTGGACGCTCGGCGCCACCGGCGCGCCGCGGCGCTACGCCTATCTCAGGGATCCCGCCGCGATCTATCGCCGCTCCTTCGCGCTGATCCGCCGCGAGACCGATCTCGCGGCGCTGCCGCGCGATCTCCGCCCGCTCGCGCTGCGCCTCGTCCATGCCGCGGGCGAGCCGGCGCTGGCGCGGGACCTGGTCTGGTCGCAGG
>JASHTP010000342.1 GCA_030040495.1 Alphaproteobacteria bacterium | reverse complement strand
AGGTTGGTGCCGAATTGGCTGCGCTCGCCTTCGTGATAGGCCAGGAACTCCGGGCTCAGCTTGTCGCTGAGGGTGACGCTCGTCTTGAGCAGGAACCGGTCGTGCGCGTTGGTGCGGTCGAGCATGGGGTCGAAGCTCGGCAGGGTCGTCGCGGTGTAGACGCGGCTCGGGTCGTAGAGCTTCGGCGCGACGGCGAGCGTCACCGACGCGCTTTCGGCGACGTGCTGGCCTTCGATCATGAAAGTGCCGAGCCGGTCCTCGCGCAGCACCGCCGGGTCGATGGACAGCGGCTCGATCACGGTGCGCGTCTTGAAGAAGTCGGTCGGGTTGAAGCCGGTGGCGGCGCCGCTTTTGAGGTTGATGCGGCCGAGATCGAGATAGGTGGCCGGCAGCGCCTGCCAGCTCAGGAACCCTTCGCGGAAATCGTGGCGCACGTCGTGATGGGTGGGGAAGGGCTCGACATCGTCCGCTTGCAGGTTGAGCCGGCCGCTGTAGGTCGCGCTCACATCGCTCGACAGCGCCCACTCCTTGCGCGCGTCGAGGAAAAGCCGCTCCTGCCAGTCGGGCACCGGCGGCGGCGGCGCCGGCACCAGCACGCCGCGCCGCGAATCGAGAGTCACGGCGTTCTCGAGATAGATGGTCTGGCGCGCGTCGCGCGTGGGCGCCGGCGCGGCCTGCGGCGCGGGCGGGGGCTGGGTCACGCTCTCGGGAATGAGGTTCAGATCCTGGTTCTCGTCGGCGAGCGCCGCGCCCGATCCCAGCGCCAGCAGCAGCGGCGCGAGGCGGAAGGCGCGCATCACTCGATCCTGAGGCGCGGCAGGTAGTCGCGCTCGAACCAAGTCTCGGGGATCTCCTGCGCCTGGTAGTCGCCGAAATCGATGCGCGTCACCAGCGCGGTGTCGACCGCGTCGATGATGATCGCCTCGGTCGGCCGGACGCCGCCGAGCTCGGGGGCGAACTTGCCGTAATAGAGGATCTTCAGCAGCCTGCCGCTGTCGGAATAGAACTTCATCTTGATCGGATAGGCGGTCGTCTTCTCCACCCAGTATTCGACGCGGTTGTAGGTGGCGTGGTCGTTCGCCGCCTTCATGTCGAGATGCCAGCAGTCGCGGTTCTTGCGCGCGCTGTCCTCGATGGTCTCGCTGCCGACGAGCGTGCCGGTGTAGTCGATGGCCAGGTTCACGGTGAGCACGTCGCCGATCGAGGCCTGGCCGATCAGGCGCTGCTGCGGCGAGATGCGCACGCTCGCCTTCGAGGCCGGGTCGTAGAACCACAGCGACGTGCCGTCGAGCAGCGCCATCTTGCCGGCGTCCCTGGGCGGCGCGACGTAGCGCACGAGGTCGCGGAACTGCCCGGTCGCGGGATCGACCTTGGCGTAGACGACGATGCCGCTGGTGTCGTGCACGGAGCCGTGGATGTACTCGGTGAGCGTGTTGGTGACGCGGAAGGGCTGGCCCGGGTTCCGCACCTTGTCCGAGGCGGCGATGATGTCCTGCGCGCTTTGGGCCTGCGCCGCGGCGGCGGCGGCGAGGCTGAGGGCGAGGGCGGCCAGCAGCGGCTTCAGCGGGCTCATGGCGGCCTCAGACGTGGCGCAGCGCGTCGACCACCGGCAGCCGCGCGGCGCGGTTGGCGGGGATGAGCGCGGCGATGGTGGCGACCAGCACCAGGCCGAGCCAGGTGCCGAGGATCAGCGCGTGGGCGTTGAAGAGAAAGAGCCGGAGCGGCACCGGGTTGGCGTTGCCGGGCGGCGTCCAGGTGAGGCCGGTGCCGTTGACCGCGACGGCGATGATCGCCGCCAGTACCACGCCGAAGCTCGCGCCGATGGCGCCCAGGAGCGAGCCTTCGAGCAGGAACTGGCGGCGGATGCCGGCGCGGCGCACCCCCATCGCGCGGGTGGTCCCGATCTCGTTGGTGCGCTCCATCACCGTCATGGTCATGGTGTTGACCACGGCGAAGAGCACGATCACCCCCATGATCACCGCGATGAACAGGAAGATCGAGCGGAAGAAATCGAGGATCTGCAGGTATTGCGGCGTGAGCTCGGTGAAGTCGCGCACCTCGAGGCCGAGGCCTTTCTCCTTGAACAGCGCCTGGAGCCGCGCGCGGGCCGCCGCCATGTCCTCGCTGCGGTGGAGCTGCAGCACGATGCCGGTCACCTTGTGCTCGCCGCGGCCGTAGAGCAGCTGCTGCGCCAGCGTCAGATGCATGGCGACGTAATTGTCGTCGACCTCCTTGACCGATTGCGGCTCGGCGCCGCTGAGCGACAGGCTGACGACGTTGGGCGCGCCGCCGGCGGTGGCGGCGAGCAGATCGATGCGGGGCAGCCGCGCGTCGGGGTTGGCGGCGGCGGCGATGTCGCCCTTGACGAGATCGCTGAAATCCTGCGCCGGCGGCGCCTTCGGCTCGACCGTCGCTTTCGCCTTGGGCGGCGGCGGGCAGTCGGCGATCTTGAGCGGCTGGCACAGATTGAGGATGCGGGCAAGGCCGACGCCGATGATGCCGCGCGTCGCGTCGTCGTCCGAGAGGCGGGTATCCTTCACATAGGGCTGGCCGGCGCCGAACTCGTTCCATTGCCGCATGCGCTCGCGGTCGGACGGGATGACGCCGACGCCGAAGAAGGTCTTGGCGGCGTCGTTCTCGCCTTCGAAATTGCCGGCGATGCCGAAGAGCGTCAGCGTCGGCGTGATCACCGAGATCATCGGCTTCAGCACCGGGTCGTCGCCGATCGCCGCCATCACCTGCCGGTAGTCGTCGATGCCGTAGGCGGCGGGATTGCCGGCGCCGTAGAGGAAATAGCCGTCGCGGAACACGGTGAGGTGCCCCGCGCGCTGCACCGCCTGGGTCTGGAGGCCGGCGAAGATGAAGGTCTCAAAGGCGCCGAAGACGAGCAGCGCCGTGGCGCCGACGGCGACGGCGAGGCCGGTGACCGCGGAGCGGCGGCCGTTGCGCAGAATGTTGCGGAAACCGATCTTGAGCAGCATCACGCGTGGCCTCCCTCGGCATGGGCGACGAGCTCGCCGTCGCGGATGGTGAAAGTCTCGTCGGCGTGCGAGATGAGCTGCGCATCGTGCGTCGAGAAGATGAAGGTGGTGGCGAACTCCGCCTGCACCTTGTGCATGAGCTCGATGATCGCCGCGCCGGTGCGGGTGTCGAGATTGGCGGTCGGCTCGTCGGCGAGCACGATCTCGGGATGCTTCACCAGCGCGCGGGCGATGGCGACGCGCTGCTTCTGGCCGCCGCTGAGCTCGTTGGGCCGCTGGCCGCGCTGCTCGGCGAGGCCGACCGCTTCCAGCATGGCGAGCGTCCGCTTGCGCCGCTCCGCCGCCGGCGCGCCGACGAGGAGCAGCGGATATTCGACGTTCTCGTAGGCCGAGAGCACCGGGATCAGGCTGAAGCCCTGGAAGATGAAGCCGATGTTGCGCGCGCGGAAGTCCGAGAGCGCGTTGTCGCGCAGCCTTCCCGTCGCCGCGCCGCAGACCTCGACGGTGCCGGCGGTGGGCGCGTCGATGCAGCCGATGAGGTTCAAGAGCGTCGTCTTGCCGCTGCCCGAGGGCCCCACGATCATCGAGAAGCGATGGCGCGGGATGTCGAGGCTGATGCCCTTCACCGCCTCGACCGCGACCGTGCCCGTCCGATAGGTCTTGGTCACCTGGCGCAGCCGGACCACCGGCTCGGCGTCGGCGGTGCGTCCTGCGGGCTCGCCCATGCGCTCCTCCATCGCAATCTTAGAGTACTCTATATCACAGAGTACTTTGAATGTCAAACGCGCGGTGCCGCCGCGGCGACCGGCCCTGGCAGCCCCCGGCGCTCCGCCATAAAGTGGCGCGGCAAGCGGGAGGGGTGCGTGGCGGCAGCGGCGGGGCAAAGGGGCCGAGGCGCGGCATGGCGGCGCTGAGGCGGCTCCGCCTGCTGCCGGACGACAGCCGGCCCGAGGCGCGGCTGCTGCTT
>JASHTP010000341.1 GCA_030040495.1 Alphaproteobacteria bacterium | reverse complement strand
AGCTCGCCATCGTCACCCGCGCCTCGTTCAACCAGGGCTTTGCCTTGCCGCACCTGCCCCGGCTCGACGCCGCGCGCGGCGATTCCAGCGCACGACCGGGATGGAGCTGAGCCATGGCGACGCATGCCCTGCGCAACCGAAACGGCGACAGGCGCCACGACTATTTCTCGCCGGACGTCGAGACCATGCCGCGCAAGCAGCTGCAGCGGCTGCAGTTCGACCGCCTGCGCCGCGTGCTGCACCGCGCCTACGCCAACGTGCCGCACTACCGCCGCCGCTTCGACGCCGCCGGGGTCACCCCCTTCGCCTTGCGCGGGCTCGGCGACCTCCGCCGCTTTCCCTTCACCTCGAAGGCCGATCTGCGCGACACCTATCCCTTCGGCCTCTTCGCCGTGCCGCGCGAGACGCTGCTGCGGCTGCACGCCTCCTCGGGCACGACCGGCAAGCCGACGGTGGTCGGCTATACCGCCGCCGATCTCGCCAACTGGGCGCTGCTCATGGCGCGCTCGATGACCTGCGGCGGCGTGCGGCCGGGCGACATCGTGCACAACGCCTATGGCTACGGCCTCTTCACCGGCGGGCTCGGCGCCCATGACGGGGCGCAACGCCTGGGCTGCACCGTCGTGCCGGCCTCGGGCGGCGGCACCGAGCGGCAGGTGACGCTGATGAGCGATTTCGGCGCGACCGTGCTGTGCGCGACGCCGTCCTACGCGCTCAACATCGCCGAGGTGGCCGAGCGCCTCGGCGTCGATCTCCGCGGCGGGCCGCTGCGCGTCGGCCTCTTCGGCGCCGAGCCGTGGAGCGACGCGCTGCGCGGCGAGCTGGAGAGCCGTCTCGGGCTGACGGCGATCGACGTCTACGGCCTCTCCGAGATCATGGGGCCGGGGGTCGCCATAGAGTGCCGCGAGGCCCAGGCCGGCCTGCATGGCTGGGAGGATCATTTCCTCTTCGAGATCGTCGATCCCGGCAGCGGCGAGCCGCTGGAGATGGGCGAGGCCGGCGAGCTGGTGATCACCACGCTCACCAAGGAAGCGCTGCCGATGATCCGCTATCGCACGCGCGACATCACGCGGCTCACCGACGAGCCCTGCCGCTGCGGCCGCACGCATGTGCGGCTGCGGCGCATCACCGGGCGCAGCGACGACATGCTGATCGTGCGCGGCGTCAACCTCTATCCCTCGCAGCTCGAGGCGGTGCTGGTGGGCTTGCCGCTTCTCTCGCCGCATTACCAGCTGGTGATCGAGCGCCAGGGCGCGCTCGACCGCGTGACGGTCGAGGTCGAGGCCGCTGCCGGCGCCGCCGTCGAGGACGAGGCGGCGCGCCACGCGCTCGCCGGCAGCGTCGCCCATCACCTCAAATCCCTGATCGGCATCTCCTGCGCGGTGGCGGTGAAGCGGCCGGGCGAGGTGCCGCGCTCGGAAGGCAAGGCGGTGCGCGTGCGCGACCTCAGGCCGCGGCCGACCGCCGGGAAATGACGATGGAGTCAATCGCCATGGAGTTTCGCCGACAGGTATGCCGCACGCTCCACCAGGATCACCTGGCGACGCTGGCGCTGCTCGCGCGGCTGGAGAGCCTGCTCGGGCGCCACGGTTCCGGCCGGCCGCCCGATGCGGCGAGCCCGGAGATCGTCCGCCTGCTCAAGGAGACGATCCGCGCCGTCGAGGGCGAGATCGGCCCGCATTTCGCCTTCGAGGAGGAGAGCCTGTTCCCGCTCTTCGCCGAGGCCGGCGAGCGCGACATGGGCGAGTATCTCCTGGAGGAGCATCGCGCCATCCTGCCGCTGGCGCAGCGCCTGGCGCAGATCGCCCGGCTGGCGCTCGACGCGGGCTTCGCCGCCGAGATCTGGGCCGAGTTCCACGAGACCGTCGCGGCCTTCGTCGAGCGGCTCGCCTCGCATGTCGAGAAGGAGGAAGGCGCGCTGCTGCCGGCGCTCGACGATCTCCTCGACGAGGAAAGCGACGGGCGGCTCGCCGTCGACTTCGCCGAGCGCCGCTGACCCCGCGACAGCGAGAAGAGGACGACCATGCAGAAGACACTTGCCGATGCCGCGGCGCCCCGGGGCGCGGTGACGGTGCGCCCGCTCGTCGCCGGCGATCTCGCCGCGATCGTCGCCATCGACAAGGCGGTCTCCGGCCGCTCGCGCCGGGGCTTCTACGAGAAGCGCCTGGCGCACCTCGCGCGCGATCCCGCCGCCTTCGTCGCGCTCGCCGCCGAGCGCGACGGCAGGCTTGCGGGCTTCGTCATCGCCCGCCTCTACGAGGGCGAGTTCGGCGGCGAGGCGCCCGAGGCCGCGCTCGACGCCATCGGCGTCGCCGCCGAGGCGCGGGGCGCGGGGGTGGGGCGAAGCCTGATCGACGCCATGGCCGCGGCGATGCGCATCCACGGCATCAAGGAGATCGCGACCGAGGCCGATTGGACCGACACCGATCTCTGCGGCTTCTTCGCGCGCATGGGCTTCGTCCCGGCACCGCGGCTGGTGCTCGAACGCGCCGTCGGCGCTCCGGTCCGCCGCTGAGGCAGAGGAGGAAAGCGATGCCGCCCACCCCCAGCAAGCCCGCCGCCGAGCTCGACTACAGCAAGCCCGCCGGCGACGAGTTCGAGGCGCTGTCGCATGACCGCGTGCCGATCCGCTCGATGGTCCGCGGCGATTTCGCCGCCATCCTGCGCATCGACCGGCGCATCACCGGCCGCGACCGCACCGCCTATTTCAAGCGCAAGCTCGCCGAGGCGATGGACGAATCCGGCGTGCGCGTCTCGCTCGTCGCCGAGCTCGACGGCGAGGTCGCGGGCTTCATCATGGCGCGGGTCGAGTTCGGCGAGTTCGGCAGCCTCGATCCGGCGGCGGTCATCGACACCATCGGCGTCGACGCCAGAAGCGGCCACAAGGGCGTCGGCAGCGCGCTGCTGTCGCAGCTCATGACCAACCTGCAGGGCCTGCGCGTCGAGCGCGTGCGCACCGAGGTCGACTGGAACCGCTTCGGCCTCTTGAGCTTCCTCGACCGGATGGGCTTCCGTCCGCACCGCCGCCTGGCGCTGCGGCGGAGCGTGAGTTAGCAGCCGACGCGCTCACTGCAGGTCGAAGATCGGCACGCGCTCCGCGGGCGCTTCGGCTTCCGGCGTCGCATACTCGAGAAAACTCCGGGGCAGGGCGCCGCCCCAGTAGACGCCGCTACCCCTTTCTTCCTCGTTCCAGGTGACGGGTTCCCAGTCCGGCGCGAAGATCAAGTAGCTGCCGGAATAGATCTCGACCCGGTTGCCGCCCGGCTCGTAGGCGTAGAGATAGAAACCCTGCGAGTTGTTGTGGCGGGCGGGACCGGCTTCGATGAAGATGCCGTTCTCGCTCAGTATGTCGGCGGCGCGCAGGACGTCCTCGCGGTTGTCGACCCAGAGCGAAATATGGTGGAGCCGGCCGCTGGCGGCCTTGACGTCGACGACATAGGCCAGCTGATGGTGCACGATCGAAGGGCTGAGCCAAGCACCAATCTCCCTGCTGCCGTTGTCGAACAGCACTTGCTCGTGCAGGCGAAAGCCGAGCAGCTCCTGCGCAAAGCGGCGGTTCGCCGGGACGTCGCGGCAGAGCACGGCGAGATGGTCGAGGCGGCGTACGTTCACGCCGCGGCCGACATATTTCATCGGCAGGTTCTTGAGGGTCGAGCGCAGCTGCGGCGGTGCGCGATATTTTTCCTCCTCGAAGTAGATCGCCATCGGATGTCCATCCGGGTCGCGGAAGTGGTAGCACCGGCCGCGGCAGAAATCGCCCGCGGTCCAGCCGATGCCGCGTCCCGCGGCGGCGAGCGCCGCCGCGCGGCGAGCGGCAGCCTCCGGGCTCGACGCGCGCCAGTAGATACGGCCGATACCCGGCCGCGCCGCCTCCGTCAGCGTGAGCGTGCTTGCCGCATAATCGCCGTAGCCGCGCAGATAGACCGAGGTGGATTCCCGATGCACGACCTCCATCCCGAGCACGTCGCTGAAGAACCAGAGGCTCTTGTCCGGTTGGGGCGTGAGCAATTCCAGAGCCCCGAGATGCGCGACATCCCCGGCTGTAGAGACATCCTTCGGTTCCATCTGGTTCTCCCGTTCTGAGCGGAGACGGCGGATCCTCAGCTGTGCAGCTGCTCGTATTTCGCCAGCAGCTCCTCGCGCGATTCGCGGAAGTCCGGGTGCGGCAGGATGCAGTCGGCGGGGCAGACCAGCTTGCATTGCGGCTCGTCCTCGGCGCCGACGCATTCGGTGCAGCGCAAGGGGTCGATGACATAGATGGCCTCGCCGGCGGTGATCGCCTCGTTCGGGCAGACCGGGCGGCAGGCGTCGCAATTGGTGCAGGTGTCGGTGATGGTGAGCGCCATGGTGATCCTCCTCAGGATGCCTTGGCGAGCTCGCCGAGCCGCGCCAGCTTCTCGTGGCGGAACGCGCCCCAGAGCGCCGCGCCGATCGCCCCGGCATAGATCGAATCGCGATGGCTGCGCACGGGATAGCTCACCTTCTCCTTGACCATCGCCTCCTGCATGGCGGCGACGAGGCCCTGGTCGAGGGCGAGGCCGCCGGTCATCAGCACCGCGCCGTCGACGCTGCCGATGGTCTTCAGCAGCTTCGCCAGCCGGTCGGCCATCGAGGAATGGATGCCCTTCAAGATGTTGGGCGCCGAGATGCCGCGCGAGACCATGTTGATGACGTCGGTCTCGGCCAGCACGGCGCAGATGCCGCTGACCTTCTCGGGATTGTCGGCCTGCTTGGAGAGCGCGCCGATCTCGTCATGGGCGATGCCGAGATAGCGGGCGATGTTCTCGAGGAACTGGCCGGAGCCCGAGGCGCACTGGCTCGTCATCTTGTAGGCGAGCACCTTGCCGCGGCCGTCGATGCGGATGGCGCGGCCGTGCAGCGCGCCGACATCGAGCGCGGCGCGCGCCTCGGGATCGAGGAAGATGGCGCCGCGGCCATGGGTGGTCATGGAATAGAAATGGCCGGTATGGAAGGAAAGCGCCTCGCCCTCGCCGGTGGTCGCGACATAGGCGACGTCGCCGCGCTTCAGCCCCGCCTCCTCGAGGATGCCGTCATAGGCCTGCTCGGCGAGCTTGAAGGGGTCGCGCTGGCGCATGCGCTCGGTCCGGCGCGCGAGCCAGCGCGTGCTTCCTCCCTCGGTCTCGAAGAGCACGGCCTTGACGGCGCCGGTGCCGACGTCGATGCCTGCGGTCACGGTCATGGCGGCGCTCTCCCTCAGCTCTCGACCGCGCGGCGGGCGAAGGCGGCGGCGCCCAGCGCGCCGGTGTAGATCGACTCGGGATTGATGTTGATGACGACCTCGCCGTAATTCTCGCGGACGAGCTGGCGCAGCTCCTTGACCGCGGCCTCGTTCTTGGCGACGCCGCCGGTGAAGGTGAACTGGTCGCGCACCCCGCCCGAGCGCGCGATGATCGACATGGCGCGCAGGATGATCGATCGGTGCAGCCCGGCCATGATATCCTCGCGCTTCTCGCCGAGCGCCAGCCGGTCGCGCAGCTCGGCGCCGGCGAAGACCGTGCAGGTCGAGTTGATGCGCACCGTGCGCGTGGCCTTCATCGCCATCGGTCCGAGCTCGTGCAGCCCCATGTTCATCTCGTCGGCGATGTAGCCGAGATAGCGGCCGCAGCCGGCGGCGCAGCGGTCGTTCATCTGGAAATTCTCGACGATGCCCGCGGCGTCGACCTGGATCGCCTTGGTGTCCTGGCCGCCGATGTCGAGGACGGTGCGCGTGCCCGGATACATCATGTGGGCGCCGAGCCCGTGGCACAGGATCTCCGAGCGGATGTGCTCCTTGGAGAAGGGCAGCGTCACCCTGCCGTAGCCGGTGCCGACGAGGTAGGTCTCCTCGAGCGGGATCTCGAGCGCCTCGCCGATCGGGCCGGCGATGCGGCCGACGATGCGGCCGAGCTCCGGCGTCGAGCGGGCGGCGCGGTCGAGCGCCCGGAGGTACTTGTCCTTCATCTCGCCCGAGGGCGGCCGGTTCTCGACCGCGATGATCGCCTTGTCGTAGACGTTGAGCAGCAAATCGTAGGAAAGGCCGGCGCGCTTGGCGGTCTCCTGCGCCAGCGCCATGAAGCGCGAGCCGGCGATGTCGCGGAAGAAGTCCGATCTGCGCTTGGCGTCGGCGGCGAAGAGCGGCGGCGCCTCCTCGCCGAGCCGCCGGAAGACCGCGGCGAGCGCGTCGCGGACGGCGTCCTCGCTGCCCTTGAAGCGCTCGCCCCGGACGTTCTCGAGGCAGGTGCGCTCGAGATCGGCGAGCTGGTCGAGGAACTGCTCGAGGCGGAAGCTGCGCTCGAGATCGCCGAGCAGGCGGTCGAGCCCGTCGCCCAGATCGGGCAGCGCCGCGAGCGTGCGGCGGAACAGCGTGAAGC
>JASHTP010000340.1 GCA_030040495.1 Alphaproteobacteria bacterium | reverse complement strand
TTCCGCGACGGCCGCCTCACCTCGATCGGCGGCGGCGCCGACGAGGTGATGCTCAGCATCATCTGCAAGCTGATGGGCATCCTGCCGGGGAAGAACCGGCCGGGAAGCAATCAGTGACGCTCGCGGCGAGACGGACCCGAAGATGACCGAGCTTCCTCTCTGCAAGACATTGCTGCTCGCCCGCGAGGGCGGGCGGCTGCATGTTACGTTGAACCGGCCGGAGAGCCGCAACGCGCTCAGCGGCGATGTCGTGCGGGAGCTGCTCGCGGTCGTGGAGTTCCTGGAGGGCGCGCGCGACATCGGCACGGTGGTGCTGCGCGGCGCCGGCGGCACCTTTTGCGCCGGCGGCGACATCAGAGGCTTCATGGCGCAGTTCGAGACGCCGGCGCCGGCTCCCGGCGAGAAAGACCCGATCGCCATGCAGAATCGCCGCTTCGGCGCGTTCCTCAAGCGTTTCGACAGCCTGCCGCAGACCATCGTGCTGGCGATCGAGGGCGCGGCCTTCGGCGGCGGGCTCGGCCTCGCCGCGATCGGCGACATCGTCATCGCCGTGGCCGACACGCGCTTTGCCCTGTCGGAGACCGGGCTCGGCGTGGTGCCGGCGCAGATCGCGCCTTTCGTCGCCGCTCGCATCGGCGTCTCCGAGGCGCGGCGCTTGGCGCTGTCGGGGCTGCGCTTCGACGGGCGCGAGGCCGGCCGCATCGGCCTCGTCCATTACGTTTGCGCCGATGAGGCCGAGCTCGAGGCGACCTTGGCCAAGGTGCTGGCCGACATCAACCGCTGCGCGCCCGGCGCCAACGCGGCGACGAAGCGCCTGCTCCTGGCGAGCCGGTCGACGCCGCTCGATGCGCTGCTCGACGAGGCCGCCGACCTCTTCGCCGCGGCGCTGCGCGGCGCCGAGGGCAGAGAAGGGGTCGCCGCCTTTCTCGCGAAGCGGCCGGCGTCCTGGGTGGACAAGCCCAAGTGACGCGCCTCTCCAAGATCCTCATCGCTAATCGCGGCGAGATCGCCTGCCGCGTGGCGCGCACCGCGCGCGCGCTGGGCTATCGCACCGTCGCGGTCTATTCCGAGCCCGACCGCGCCATGCCGCATGTCGCCGCTGCCGACCAGGCGGTGCCGATCGGTCCGGCGCCGGCGGCGGACTCCTATCTCGCCATCGACAAGATCGTCGCCGCTGCGCGCCGCGCCGGGGCCGACGCCGTCCACCCCGGCTACGGCTTCCTGTCGGAGAATGCCGATTTGGCCGAAGCCTGCGCCGCGTCCGGCTTAGTCTTCATCGGCCCACCTGCAGCGGCGATCCGCCTCATGGGCAACAAGGCCGCCGCCAAGCGGCGCATGATCGCAGCGGGCGTGCCCTGCGTCCCGGGCTATGAGGGCGCGGAGCAGAGCGACGCGGCGCTGGCGCGCGAGGCCGCCGCCGTAGGCTTTCCGGTCATGGTCAAGGCGGCGGCGGGCGGCGGCGGCAAGGGCATGCGGCTCGTCGCCGACCCGTCGCGTCTTGCCGAAGCGCTTCGCGCCGCCCGCTCGGAAGCGAAAAAGGCGTTCGGTTCCGACGAGCTGATCCTGGAGCGGGCCGTGCCCGAGCCGCGTCACGTCGAGATGCAGATCTTCGCCGACAGTCACGGCAACGTCCTCCATCTCGGCGAGCGCGATTGCTCGATCCAGCGGCGGCACCAGAAGGTCATCGAGGAGGCGCCGTCGCCGGCGATGACGCCGCCGCTGCGCCAGGCCATGGGCGAGGCGGCGATCGCGGTCGCCCGCAGCATCTCCTACGTCGGCGCCGGAACCGTCGAGTTCCTGCTCGCGCCGGACGGACGCTTCTTCTTCCTCGAGATGAACACGCGGCTCCAGGTCGAGCATCCCGTGACCGAGATGGTCACCGGGCTCGACCTCGTCGCCTGGCAGATCCGCGTCGCCGCGGGCGAGAGACTGCCGCTCGGCCAGGAGGCCGTGGCGCTCGCCGGCCATGCGATCGAGGCGCGGCTCTGTGCCGAGGACGCTTACGGCGATTTCCTGCCGCAGGCGGGGACGCTCGTCGCCTGGGAGCCGCCGGCCGACGACGGCGTGCGCACCGACCACGGCGTCGCCGCCGGCGTCGCCGTCTCGCCGCACTACGATCCCATGATCGCCAAGATCATCGCCCGGGGCGCCACGCGCGACGAGGCGCGGCGCCGGCTCGTCGCCGCGCTCGAGGACATGACGGCGCTCGGGCTCGAGACCAACCGGCGCTTTCTCGTCGCGGTGCTGACGCACCCCGCTTTCGCCACCGGCGAGGTCAGCACCGGCTTCATCGACCGGCACTTCCCCGCCGCGGCGCGCCTGCGGCCGAAGCCCGAGCCGCGCCTGGTAGCGCTGGCGGCGGCGCTCATCGCCGAGCGCGCGCGCGGCGACGGCAGCGCGACTCTGAGCCATTGGCGCAGCAGCGGCCCGGCCGCTTCGCCGCTGCTGCTGCGCAGCGGCGAGACGCGGATCGCGCTCGAGGTCACCGGGCTCGACGAGCGCCGCTGCCGCGTCGCGTGGGGCGGCGAGACGCACCTGGTCGAGCTGCTGGCGCTGACCGGCGTGCGGGTCCGCTTTCTTGCCGACGGCTTGGCGGAAGCCGCAAGCTACGCCTGGGACGGGACGATCCTCCATCTGGCGCTCGGCGGCGCCGAGGGCAGTTTCGAGGACGCGACCTTGAGCGGTCGGGCGGCGGAGGCGGCGGGCGCGGGAACGGCGCTCGCGCCGATGACCGGCACCATCGCGGCGGTGCGAGTGCGGCCCGGCGACGCGGTGCGCAAAGGCCAATGCCTCCTCATCCTCGAAGCGATGAAGATGGAGCACGAGATCCTCGCGCCCCGCGACGGCACGGTGGCAAGCGTGCTGGTTGCGCCCGGCGATCAGGTGGCCACGCGCAGGCTGCTCGTCGAGCTCGCGCCCGAAGCCGCCGCGTGAGCCGCCCGTGAGCGCGCGCCGGAGCCCTTATTACACCGCCGAGCACGAAGCGTTTCGCGACGCCATCGGCCGCTTCGTCGCGCGCGAGATCGAGCCCTTCGCCGCGCAATGGGACGAGGCCGAGACGTTTCCGCGCGAGCTCTACGAGAAAGCGGCGGCGGTGGGGTTGCTCGCCTTGGGCTTCCCCGAGGAGTATGGCGGGGTCGAGACCGACAGCTTCTACGGCATCATCGCCGCGCAGGAGCTGGCGCACGCCGGCGCGGGCGGCATTGCCGCCAGCCTGCAGAGCCACACCATCGGCGCGCCGCCGATCGCGTTTGCCGGCAGCCCCGAGCTGAAACGCCGTCTGCTGCCGGAGATCCTCGCCGGCCGCAAGATCAGCGCGCTCGCCATCAGCGAGCCCGGCGCCGGCTCGGACGTCGCCAATTTGCAGACGAGAGCGCATCGCGACGGCGACCAGTATGTCGTCAAGGGAACGAAGACCTTCACTACCTCGGGCATGCGCGCCGACTGCGTCACCGTCGCCGTGCGCACCGGCGGGCCGGGGCGGGGCGGCCTCTCGCTGCTGGTGGTCGAAGCCGGTGCGCCGGGCTTCGCGCGCACGCCGCTGAAGAAGATGGGCTGGTGGGCCTCGGACACGGCGACGCTCTACTTCGACGACTGCCGCGTGCCCGCCGGCAACCTTCTCGGCGCCGAGAACGACGGGTTCCGCCTCATCATGCGCAACTTCAACCGCGAGCGCCTAGGCATGGCGGCGAGCTGCGCCGGCTATGCGCGGGTCTGCCTCGAGGAGGCGGCCGCCTACGCGAGGGATCGGCAGACCTTCGGCAAGCCGCTCATCGAGCATCAGGTGATCCGTCACAAGCTCGTCGACATGGCGATGCGCGTCAGCGCCACGCAGGCGTACCTCGAAAGCACCGCCTGGCGCGTCGATCGCGGTGAGAATCCGGTCGCCGACATCTGCATGCTGAAGAACCAGGCGACGCTCACCTTGGAATTCTGCGCGCGCGAGGCGGTGCAGATCTTCGGCGGCGCCGGCTTCATGCGGGGACCCAAGGTCGAGCGCATCTACCGCGAGGTGCGCGTCAACGCCATCGGCGGCGGCGCCGAGGAGATCATGCGCGATCTCGCGGCGCGGCAGCTGGGATTCTAGGGCATGACCCGGGGCGCGGGGCAGGAAGCGAGGAAGGCCTTACCATGACCGAGAAGATCGTCCGCATCGGCGGCGCGTCCGGCTATTGGGGCGACACCGCCTCGGCGCCGCGCCAGCTCGTCGAGAAGGGCGGGATCGACTACCTCGTCTTCGACTATCTCGCCGAGGTCACCATGTCGATCCTCGCCAAGATGCATGCGCGCTCGCCCGAGGCGGGCTACGCCACCGATTTCATCACGCTGGCGATGAAGCCGCTGATGCCCGAGATCGCGGCACGGCGGATCAAAGTCGTCGCCAATGCCGGCGGGGTCAATCTCGAAGCCTGCCGCAAGGCGCTGGAGCGGGTGGCGGCCGAGGCCGGCGTCGCGCTCAGGATCGGCACCGTCGAAGGCGACGACCTCATGCCGCGCCTCGCCGAGCTGCGCGCCCTGGACCTCCGCGACATGGCGACGGGCGCGCCGCTGCCGGAGACGCTGCTCAGCGTCAACGCCTATCTCGGCGGCTTTCCCATCGCTGCGGCGCTCGCCGCCGGCGCCGACATCGTCGTCACCGGCCGCTGCGTCGACAGCGCCCTGGTGCTGGGTCCGCTCATCCACGAGTTCGGCTGGCGGCCCGACGATTACGACCGGCTCGCCGCCGGCAGCCTCGCCGGCCATCTGCTGGAATGCGGCGCGCAGGTCACCGGCGGCAACTTCACCGACTGGCAGGACGTCGCCGCGGGCTGGGCCGATATGGGCTTTCCCATCGCCGAGGCGCGCGCCGACGGCAGCTTCACCGTCACCAAGCCCGCCGGCACCGGCGGCCTCGTCTCGCCGCTCACCGTCGGCGAGCAGATGCTCTACGAGATCGGCGATCCCCGCGCCTATGTGCTGCCCGACGTCGTCTGCGATTTCAGCGAGGTGCGCCTGACCCAGGAGGGCAGGGACCGCGTGCGTGTCGTCGGTGCGCGCGGCCGGCGCCCCACCGCCACCTACAAGGTGAGCGCGACATATCCCGGCGGCTTCGGCTGCGTCGGCAGCATGGTGGTCGCGGGCTTCGACGCGGCGGCGAAGGCGCGGCGCAACGGCGAGGCGATCCTGGCGAAGACGCGGCGCATGCTCGCCGAGGCCGGGCTCGGCGACTTCAGCCAGACGGCGATGCAGATCGTCGGCGCCGAATCGCTTTACGGCGCGAATGCCCGTCCCGCCGCCGAGGCGAGCCGCGAAGTGGTGCTGCGGCTCGCCGTCCGCCATCCGAAGAATGAAGGCGCCGAGCTCTTCTCCAAGGAGTATGTCGGCTCCGGCCTCAGCATGTCGACCGGCCGCTGCGGCATCGGCGCGGGAAGGCCGAGCGTCTCGCCGGCCGTGCGGCTTCACTCCTTCCTTCTCGACAAGCGCAAGGTCGCGGTGACGGTGCGCGTCGGCGGCGAAAAGGTGCCCTTGGAGCACGCGGTCACCGTGGG
>JASHTP010000339.1 GCA_030040495.1 Alphaproteobacteria bacterium | reverse complement strand
GCATCGCCGCTGGCGGCTCGCCCGGCGGGGGCGGTGCGTTCGGCGGCGGCGGGGGCGCGTTCGTCGGCAGGGCCGGCGGCGCTCCGGGCGGGCAGGGGACATAGCCGTAGACCGGCGTCGGCGGCGGCGGGTAGTAGACGCAGGCGCAAAGCAGGCCGCCCAGCGCGGCCAGGCCGATCAGGCGCAGCGTCATGGTTCCCTCCGCGACCAGCAAATGGCGACAGGGGATTATAGGGTCCCGCCAGCCGGTTCCGGCCCGGGACACGGAAATGTGTCCGCCGGCGGGGGCCGGGCGGGCTGCGACGGAAATACCCGTTGCGCTCGGGGGACGGGCGCGCGACCATCTTCACCCTGAAGAGGCGTCGCCAGCGCGTGGCGGTCTCTCGCACGCCCGGCACGGACGCCCGCAGGGACGGGAAGGAGGCGTGCATGAACGACAGACAAGCTGGACCCCGCTGCGCCGCCCTGGTCGGGCCTTATCTCGCCGGCAAGACCACGCTGCTCGAAGCGCTGCTCTTCGCCAGCGGCACGACGCATCGCCGCGGCTCGGTCAAGGACGGCAACAGCGTCGGCGATCCCAGCGCCGAGGCGCGGGCGCGGCAGATGTCGACCGAACTCAACGTCGCCGCCGCCGGCTTCCTCGGCGACTCCTGGACCATCCTCGACTGCCCGGGGTCGGTCGAACTCGGCTGGGAGGCGCAAAGCGCGCTCGCGGCCGCCGATGTGGCGGTCGTGGTCTGCGAGCCGGAAACGGAGCGGGTCCTCACCTTGAGCCCGCTCTTCAAGTTTCTGGACGACCATGCGATCCCGCACATGCTGTTCATCAACAAGATGGACGCGGCCAACGTGCGCGTCAGCGAGCTGCTGGCGGCGCTGCAATCGGTGTCGCAACGGCCGCTGGTGCTGCGCCAGGTGCCGCTGCCGGATCCCGAGGGCAAGGCGATCGGCTATGTCGACCTGGTCAGCGAGCGCGCCTACAAGTACAAGCCCGGCCAGGCCTCCGACCTGATCAAGCTGCCCGACGATCTGCTCGAGGAAGAGAAGGTCACGCGCGCCGGGCTCGTCGAGAAGCTCGCCGATTTCGACGACAAGCTGCTGGAGCAGCTGCTCGAGGACGTGCAGCCCTCGCGCGACGAGATCTATCGCCACCTGACGCAGAACCTGAGCGCCGACCGGATCGTGCCGGTGTTCCTGGGCTCGGCGCTGCACGATCACGGCGTGCGCCGGCTGTGGAAGGCGCTGCGCCACGAGACGCCGGGGGCGGCGCAGACCGCGGCGCGATTGGGCCTCGCGCCCGGCGGCAAGGACGCGGTGGCGCAGGTGATCAAGACCTATCACGCGCCGCATTCCGGCAAGCTGTCGCTGGTCCGCGTCTGGAGCGGGCAGATCAGCGACGGCATGAGTCTGGGCGGCGTGCGCGTCGCCGGCATCCTGCGGCTCACCGGCGCGCATCAGGAGAAGCTCGCCGCGGCGCAGGCCGGCGAGGTGGTGGCGCTGGCGCGGATGGAAGGGGTGGCCACGGGCGCCGTGCTGGCGAGCGGGCCGCCGCCGCAGATGCCGAGGCCGCCGCTGCCGAAGCCGGTCTACGGCCTGGCGCTCACCGCCGAGAAGCGCAGCGACGACGTGAAGCTCACCTCGGCCATCGCCAGGCTCATCGAAGAGGATCCGACGCTGCAGCTCGAGCAGAACGCCGAGCTGCAGGAGATGGTGCTGTGGGGCCAGGGCGACATCCATCTGCAGATCGCCATGGACCGGCTGCGCCACAAATACGGCCTGCCGGTGACGGCGCGCAAGCCGCAGGTGCCCTACAAGGAGACGATCCGCAAGGGCACGGCGCAGCATGCCCGCTTCAAGCGCCAGTCGGGCGGTCACGGCCAGTTCGCCGACATCCAGATCGAGGTGAAGCCGCTGCCGCGCGGCACCGGCCATGTCTTCACCGACGCGGTGGTGGGCGGCGCCATCCCGCGCAACTACATCCCGGCGGTCGAGGAAGGCGTCATGGAGTATCTGCGCCACGGACCGCTGGGTTTCCCCGTGGTCGACGTCTCGGTGACGCTGGTCACCGGCCAGTTCCACGCCGTCGACAGCTCGGACCAGGCGTTCAAGACCTGCGCGCGCATGGCGATGTCCGAGGCCATGCCGAAATGCGAGCCGGTACTGCTCGAGCCCATCCACTATGTCGAGATCTCGGTGCCGAACGCCTTCACCTCGCGCGTCCAGCGCGTCATCTCCGGCCGGCGCGGCCAGATCCTGGGCTACGACGCCAAGCCCGGCTGGGAGGGCTGGGACATGGTGACGGCGCAGCTGCCGCGGTCGGAGCTGCACGACCTCATCGTCGAGCTGCGCTCGGCGACCCTCGGCGTCGGCTCCTACAGCGACCGCTTCGACCATCTGCAGGAGCTCACCGGCAAGCTCGCCGAGCGGGCGATCGCCGGACGCGGCGAGCAGGCGGCGCAGTAACCTTTCGCCCCCGCCGGCGAACCGGATAAGGCGACGGCGCGCCGGCGTGATCGCGCGGGCGTGATTTGCCGCCGCTGCCGGCGGGCCCTATGTCGCTCGCCAAGGGGCAGGACGCGACGAGGAGAGAGGTCATGCTGATCAGAGAGAGGCGCGGCTGGGAGCTGCGGGAGGGCGAAGCGACGCCGGAGACGGTGTTCCGCGACCGCCGGCGGATTCTGCAATCGATGGGGTTCGGCGCGCTCATCGCCACCGCCGGGCTGCCGGGCGAGCTGGCGCTGGCGGCGGCGCCGGCGGCCGATCCTTCGGCCGGCCTCTATCCCGCCAAGCGCAACGACCGCTACGCGCTCGACCGGCCGATCACCCCGGAGAATCTCGCCACCACCTACAACAACTTCTACGAGTTCGGCTCGCAGAAGACCATTTCCGACGAGGCGCAGGCGCTGCCGATCCGGCCGTGGACGGTGACCATCGACGGCATGGTCGAGAAGCCGTTCCAGATCGCCATCGACGATCTGCTGAAGCGCGTCACGCTCGAGGAGCGGCTCTACCGCCATCGCTGCGTCGAGGCCTGGTCGATGGCGGTGCCGTGGACCGGCTTTCCGATGAAGGCGCTCGTCGACATGGCGAAGCCGCTGTCCTCGGCGACCTATGTCCGCATGGAGACCTTCCTCGACCCCAAGGTGGCGCCCGGCGAGAAGCAGTTCTGGTATCCCTGGCCCTACCTCGAAGGGGTCACCATGGCCGAAGCGACCAACGAGCTCGCCTTTCTCGTCACCGGCATGTACGGCAAGCCGGTGCCGCGCCAGGACGGCGCGCCGCTGCGCCTGGCGCTGCCGTGGAAATACGGCTTCAAGTCGATCAAGTCGCTGGTCAAGTTCACCTTCACCGACAAGCGGCCGGTCGGCTTCTGGCAGAAGCTGCAGGGCAACGAGTACGGCTTTTGGGCGAATGTCAACCCGGCGGTGCCGCACCCGCGTTGGAGCCAGGCGACCGAGCGCGTGCTCGGCAGCGACGAAAGGCGGCCGACGTTGATTTATAACGGCTATGGCGAGTACGTCGCCTCGATCTACAAGGATCTGCAGAACGAGCCGCTGTTCATGTAACCGCCGCGACTCGGCGGCGCGCCACAATCGTGCCACGATGATGGGAGAGAGTTGAGCCTCGAGCGCTTTGCGCGCAGGAGGGGCGGGGGTAGACTGCGGCGAGCATTCACTGTCGGAGGAAGATGATGCGACTTCGTGTCGGCTTCAGCGTGATCGCTCTCGGACTGCTCCTGTCGGCGTGCGGCAGCACCACCGGCGACCGCGCG
>JASHTP010000338.1 GCA_030040495.1 Alphaproteobacteria bacterium | reverse complement strand
CTGCGGGCTCGTCACCTCGTGCACGAGGTGCCGGTCGATGTAGATGAGGCAGGTGCCGTCCGCCTGACGGTCCACTACATGGCTGTCCCAGATCTTGTCGAAAAGCGTGCGCGGTTTAGCCATTTTCCTCTCCTGCCCGAAGCTCCCGCCGGCGAGCGACCCGGCCGCGTCGGCAATCCGTCGTCCCCGCGAAAGCGGGGACCCACGCTAATGGATTCCCGC
Organism: Alphaproteobacteria bacterium; assembly: GCA_030040495.1. Lineage (GTDB taxonomy): Bacteria > Pseudomonadota > Alphaproteobacteria > ATCC43930 > CGMCC-115725 > DAHUYF01. The sequence goes on along the minus strand of JASHTP010000338.1, from coordinate 4,325 downwards.
TTGCGCGGGAATGACGGCAAAGGATGCCTGCCATTCCATCGCGTCGGATCCGCGCCGCCGCGAGCGACGCCCTACTCCGCCTTGCCGCCGCCGCCCGCGGCCTCTTCGGCCTCGCGCTCGCGCTCGGTGATGCGCGCCTTCTTGCCGGTGAGGCCGCGGAGATAATAGAGCTTGGCGCGGCGCACCGAGCCCTTGCGCACCACCTCGATCGCGGTGATGCGCGGCGAGTAGAGCGGGAAGACGCGCTCGACGCCCTCGCCGTAGGAGATCTTGCGCAAGGTGAAGTTGGAGTTGATGCCGGCGTTCTTGCGCGCGATGCACACGCCTTCGAAGGCCTGGGTGCGGCGATGCGGCTTCTCGTCCTTCGCCTTCTCGCCCTTCTCCGGCTTCTCCGCCGACTTGTCCTCTTCGACCACCACGGTGACGCGGACCGTGTCGCCCGGCGCGAACTCCGGCACCGGGCGCTTGGCGAGCAGCTTCTTGATCTCTTCCTGCTCGAGCGTCTGCATAACGTTCATAGGTACCTCCGACCTCTTAGCCTCCCGCCCTTCCGTGCCGGGCGAGGTAGCGTTCCCACAAATCCGGACGACGCCGACGCGTCGCCTCCGCCGCCTGCGCCTCGCGCCAGCGGCGGATCTCCTCGTGATGTCCCGAAAGCAGCACTTCCGGGACGGCGCGCCCCTGCCAGCTCTGCGGCCGGGTGTAGTGGGGATATTCGAGCAATCCCCGCGCGAAACTCTCCTCCGCCAAGGTCTCGGCGGCGCCGACCACGCCGGGCAGCAGCCTGACGCAGGCGTCGATCAGCGCGATCGCCGCCGGCTCGCCGCCCGACAGCACGAAGTCGCCGAGGCAGATCTCCTCCATCGCCCGCGCCTCGACGACCCGCTCGTCGACGCCCTCGAAGCGGCCGCAGAGCAGCCGCAGCCCGGGACCCGCCGCCAGCTCCTCGACCCGCGCCTGATCGAGCGGCCGGCCGCGCGGCGAGAGATAGATCAGCGGGCCGGGGCGCTCCGTCGCGGCGATCGCGGCGTCGACCACGTCGGGCCGCATCACCATGCCGGGGCCGCCGCCGAACGGCGCGTCGTCGACGGAGCGGTGTTTATCGCGCGCGAAATCGCGGATGTCCACCGTCTCGAGCCGCCAGATCCCGTCGCCGAGCGCCTTGCCCGCCAGCGACTGGCCGAGCGGCCCCGGAAACATCTCCGGGAAGAGGGTGAGCACGGCGGCGGTCCAGGGCGCGGTCATTGCGCGTCCTCGTCCGGCTGCGCCTCGGCCGGCGGGCTCTCAAACAGCCCCTCGGGCGGGTCGACCACCAAGGTGCCGCCTTCGATGTCGACCACCGGCACCGTCGCCTCCGTGAAAGGCACCAGCACCAGCTTGCCGTCGGGCCGCTCGATCTCGAGGCTGTCGCCGGCGCCGTACTCATGGACGGCGCGCACCCGGCCGAGCGCGCTGCCATCCCTGAGCATCGCGGCGAGGCCGATGAGGTCGGCGTGATAGTACTCCTCCGCCCCCGGCGGCGGCAGCGCCGCGCGCGGCAGATAGAGCCGCGTGCCCTTGAGCCGCTCGGCCTCGTTGCGGTCGGCGACGCCGGCGATGCGCGCGATCAGCATGCCGCGCACCGTGCCGGCGAGCTCGAGCGCAAGGCGGCGCGCGCCGCGCTCGTCCTCGAGCGGGCCGTAGGCGGCGATGGCGGCGGGGTCGGCGGTGAAGCTCTTCACCCGCACCTCGCCGCGCACGCCGTGCGCGCCGGTGATGACGCCCATCAGCACCCGTTGCTCCTTCGCCGCCGCCAAACGCTAGGCCTGGGCGCCGCCGCCCGCCGCCGCCTCGCCGGCGGCGGTAGCCGCCTTGGCGCGCTCCTGCGCCTTGGCGCGCGGCGCCGACTTCTTCGGCGTCTCGCGGATCCTGGGCTTCTCGGCGAGCCCGGCATCGCCCAGGAAGCGCTGCACGCGCTCGCTCGGCAAGGCGCCGACCTTGAGCCAATGCTGGATGCGCTCCGCCTTGAGCACGACGCGCTCGGCATGGCCCTTTTCCAGCATCGGGTTGTAGGTGCCGAGCTTCTCGATGAAGCGGCCGTCGCGCGGGCTGCGCGAATCCGCCACGACGATGCTGTAGAAGGGCCGCTTCTTGGTGCCGCCGCGGGTCATCCTGATCTTCAGTGCCATGGGTCTCCTTTCGAGCGTGCGTCTGCGTTGATCGATTTGGATGGGGACAAGGGGATCAAGGGAAATGCGGGGACGCGAGAATGGGCGCAAGCGGCGCGGCAGGATCCATCCCGGCATCTGCAATCATCCCCGTATCTCCCGTTCCTTTTCTCGTCGTCATTCAGCCTGGTGCCGCACCGCCTCGATGCGATGTCCGTCGGGATCGACGATGAAGGCGGCGTAGTAGCTGGCGTGGTATTGCGGGCGAAGGCCGGGCTTGCCGTTGTCGCGGCCGCCGGCGGCGAGCGCCGCGCGATGGAATTGGTCGACCGCGGCCCGGCTCGGCGCGGCGAAGCAGAGATGGCCGCTCGCCGGCGCGACGGCGGGCTCCCGCCCGATCCAGAAGGGCAGCGCCTGCCCTTTTTCCCGCGCCGCGCCGTAGCCGGACGCGTCGTCGAGATCGAAGAGACGGCGATAGCCGAGCGGCGCCAGCACGGCGTCGTAGAAGGCGCGGCTGCGCGCGAGATCGGCCACGCCGAGCGAGACATGGTCTAGCATCGGCGCCCTCGCCGGCCGCCGCGCGGGCTCGCGCGGTTCCCGACGGAACCGCCGGCGCCCGCCTCCGACGACGCTTCGCGTTGCGCGGCGATCATCCGCGGAACCCGCCGCCGCCGCCCGGCAGCAGGGCGGAGATGCCGTGGCGCATCAGGCCCTTCTTCCCGAGCTTGTTCATCTTCCTCATCATGCCCGCCATGTCCTGATACTGCTTCAGCAGGCGATTGATCTCCGGCACCGAGGTGCCGGAGCCGGCGGCGATGCGGCGCCGGCGCGAGGCGTTCAGGAGCTTGGGGTTGCGCCGCTCGGCCTTGGTCATGGAGGAGAGGATCGCCTCCTGGCGCTTGATCATGCCATCGTCGATCTTGGCCTCTTCGAGCTGCTTCTTCACCTTGTTGATGCCGGGCAGCATGCCCATGACGCCGCCCATGCCGCCCATCTTCCTGAGCTGCTTCAGCTGCTGCGCGAGGTCGTCGAGGTCGAAGCCGCCTTTCTGCAGCTTCTTCGCCAGCTTCTCCGCCTCTTCGCGGTCGACCGTCTCGGCCGCCTTCTCGACCAGGCCCACCACGTCGCCCATGCCGAGGATGCGGCCGGCGACGCGCTCGGCATGGAAGGGCTCGAGCGCGTCGAGCTTCTCGCCGGTGCCCATGAACTTGATCGGCCGGCCGGTGACCTGGCGCATGGAGAGCGCGGCGCCGCCGCGCGCGTCGCCGTCGACGCGGGTGAGCACGATGCCGGTGATGCCGACGCGCTCGGCGAAGGCCTTGGCGGTGTTGACCGCGTCCTGGCCGGTCATGGCGTCGGCCACCAGCAGCGTCTCGTGCGGGTGCGTCGTGTCGCGCACCGCCGCCACCTCGAGCATCAGCGGCTCGTCGATATGGAGGCGTCCGGCGGTGTCGAGGATGACGACGTCGTAGCCTTCGCGCCGGCCGGTATCGAGCGCGCGCTCGGAGATCGCGATCGGGCGCTCGCCGGCGACCACCGGCAGCGATGCCACCTCGACCTGGCGCGCCAGCACCGCCAGCTGCTCCTGCGCCGCCGGCCGCTGCACGTCGAGCGAGGCGAGCAGCACCTTCTTGCGCTGGCGCAGACGGATCAGGCGGGCGAGCTTCGCCGCGGTGGTGGTCTTGCCCGAGCCTTGCAGCCCGACCAGCATCACCACCACCGGCGCGGGCGCGTTGAGGTCGAGCGGCGGCGCCTCGGCGCCGCCCAGGGTCTCGACCAGATGGTCGTGGACCAGCTTCACCACCATCTGCGCCGGCGTCACCGAGCGCAGCACCTCCTGCCCCACCGCCTGCTCGCGCACGGCGTTGACGAAGTCCTTGACCACCGGCAGCGCCACGTCGGCCTCGAGCAGCGCGACGCGGATCTCGCGCAGCGCGGCGTTGACGTCCTCCTCCGACAGCGCGCCGCGGCGGCGCAGCCGGTCGAAGACGTCGTTCAGGCGGTTGCTCAGGCTCTCGAACATGACCTTCCCAAAACCAAAGGGGCCAGTGCGCGACACTCGCGGACTGGCCGACCCCTCGCCGGGGCGTGGCAAAGTGCTTCAACCGGAAGCGGGGCAAAACTAGGCGGCGGGCGCGGGTCTGTCAATTCGGTTCCCGGAACCGAGAATCCTTCTCC
>JASHTP010000337.1 GCA_030040495.1 Alphaproteobacteria bacterium | reverse complement strand
CCGCGGGCGCGGGCGCTGGCGATGTCGATATGGTCGACGCCGGTGCCGAAGGAGGCGATGAGCTTCAGGCGCGGCCCGGCCTGGGCCAGCACCGCGGCGTCGACGCGGTCGGTGATGGTCGGCACCAGCACGTCCGCCTGCTGCACCGCGGCGACGAACTGCCCCTGGGTCAGCGGCGTGTCGTCGAGATTGAGCTTGGTGTCAAACAGCTCCATCATCCGCGTCTCGATCGCGTCGGGCAGCTTGCGCGTGACGATGACCAGCGGCTTCTTCGACGGCATAGGCTCCCTCGTGCGCGGCCGTTCCCGGCCGCTCCGCCAAGCCCATACCAAGCGCCGCCCCGGGTGTCCAGCCTGGGCGCCGAACGGCGGCCGGGGCGCCGGCGCCCGCTCGCTCTCCGGTGCAGCGGTGGCTTGACCGCGTGAATCGGCGGGGTTAGAGGATCGACCTGTGCGCACCTGGTTCCGCGGCGGCCCGATGATCCTGCGCCTTCCCTGGTGGATGGCGCTGCTGACGCTGCTGCACGGGCTTGCCCATGACGCCGGCGCGACCGAAACGGCGCTGCCGGTGCCGCGCTTCGTCAGCTTGCGCGAGGACGAGGTCAATCTGCGCGCCGGCCCCGGCGAGCGCTACCCGATCGACTGGGTGCTCACCCGGAAGGGCATGCCGGTGGAGATCCTCCAGGAGTTCGACGTCTGGCGGAAGGTCCGCGACGTCCAGGGCACGGAGGGCTGGGTGCATCAGCGCATGGTGACCGGCATCCGCACCGTCGTCGTCACCGGCGAGACGCGCACGCTTCATGCCGATCCCGACCCGGCCTCGCCGGCGGTCGCCCGCGCCGAGCCCGGCGTCATCGCCCATCTGCTGGAGTGCCGCGGCGCCTGGTGCCGCGTCGAGGCGCGGGACATCAAGGGCTGGCTCCGGCGGAGCGAGATGTGGGGAGTGTTCGCGGACGAGGCGGTGCCGTAAGGCGCGGGGCGGGGAGGGACGGATGGGCGTTCTCGACGGCAAGGTCGCGGTCATCGCCGGCGGCACCAGCGGCATCGGCGCGCGCATCGCCGAGCGCTTCGTCGAAGCCGGCGCCTGCGTGACGATCGCCAGCCCCTTCGCCGAGGAAGGCGAGGCGCTGGCGGCGAAGCTTGGGCCCAAGGCGCAGTTCCGCCGCGCCGACGTCGCCGACGAGGCGGAGGTGAAGGCGCTCGTCGACGGCGCGGTCTCCGGCTTCGGTCGGCTCGATTGCATGGTCAACAATGCCGGCATCGCCGGCCGCTTCGGCAGCGTCGCCGCGCTCGACCTGGCGCAGTACGAGCGCACGCTGGCGGTGGTGCTGCGCGGCGTCGTCCTCGGCACCAAGCACGCGGCGTCGGCGATGCTGCGCCAGGGCTCCGGCAGCATCGTCAACACCGGCAGCGTCGCCGGCTCGCGCGCCGGCTACGGGCCCTATGATTATTCCGCCGCCAAGGCGGCGGTCATCCACTTCACCCGCTGCGTCGCCATGGAGCTCGGCGAGAAGGGCGTGCGCGCCAACAGCATCTCGCCCGGCGGCATCGTCACGCCGATCTTCGCCAAGGCGCTGGGCCTGCCGCCCGAAGAGGTCGGCCGGACCTTCGCGCCGCTCGAAAGCGCGCTCGCCAAGTGGCACCCGATCCCGCGCGCCGGGCGGCCCGACGACATCGCCGAGGCGGCGCTGTTCCTGGCGAGCGACGCGTCGAGCTTCGTCAACGGCCACGATCTCGTGGTCGATGGCGGCCTCGTCGCCGGCAGGAGTTGGGCGGCGCAGCGCGCGGCGACGGCCGAGCTGATGGCGGCGCTGAAGCCGGGACCGGCGCGGTGAGCGCGCGCGTCCGCCTTTCCGTCGACGCGGCGCGCGCGCTCGGCGAAGGCGCGCTCGCCGGGCTCGGCTACGCGGCCGAGGAGGCGCGCATCATCGCCGACCACGTCATCGACGCGGCGTTGTGCGGCTACGAATATTCCGGGCTCGCCAAGATCCTCAACCTTCCGGAGCATGCCCGCTTCAAGCGGCCGCGCCGCAAGATGAGCGTGCTGCGCGAGACGGAGATCTCGACGCTTTATGACGGCGGCAACAATGTCGGCATGCTGGCGCTCCACCATGCGACCGAGGCGGCGATCGCCAAGGCGCGGCAGGCCGGCATCGCCCTCGTCGCCGTCACCAACAGCTGGGTGAGCGGGCGCAGCGCCCACTATGTCGAGCGCATCGCGCGCGCCGACCTCGTCGCGTTCCATACCGCCGCGAGCTCACGCATGGTGGCGCCGCCGGGCGGCACGCGGCCGGCGCTCGGCACCAACCCGATCGCCTTCGGCCTACCGGCGGCGCACGACGTCGTCGTCTTCGACATGGGCACCTCGGCCTTCATGATGACGGAGCTGATGCTGCGCGAGCGGCTGGGGCAGGAGCTGCCCGAGGGCGTGGCGCTCGACGTCGAAGGCAATCCCACGCGCGACCCGACCGCGGCTCGGCTGGGCGCGCTGCTGCCCTTCGGCGGCCACAAGGGCTTCGGTCTCGCGCTGATGGTGCACGCGCTGGGCGTGCTCGCCGGCTCCGCCCTCGATCTCGACCGCGACAACGGCTATCTCTTCATCGTCTTCAAGCCCGACCTGCTGCAACCTTTGGCCGAGTTCAAGCGGGCGATGACGGCGCTCGTCGAGCGCGTCAAGGCGACGCCGCGCCGGGCCGGCATCGCCGAGATCCGCATTCCCTCCGAGCACGCCTTCCGCCACCGCGCCCGCGCGCTCCGCGAGGGGCTGGAGATCGACGGCGCGGTCTACGACGCGCTGCAGCGTCTCTGCGGCGCCGCGCGATAGCGCCTCAGCTCAGATCCTGCGCCAGCGCCGCGCGCACCGCCTCGGGCATCACCGCCAAATGGCCGTAGTTCGGGTGGTCGATGCCGACCAGGATCTGCGTGCCGGAGGTGCGGAAGCGCGCCTTCTGCGCGCCGCTCAGGGGAAAGCGCAGGAACTGCACCGACGACGCCTTGCCCTGCGGCGAAGTGTTCTCGCGCGTCGGATCAGGCAGGCCCGCGACGCGCTCGCCGGCGATGCTGAGGAACATGTGGTTCTCGACATCGCCGAGCCGGTTGAGCGCGCGGTCGCGCTGCACCGGATCCTCGATCTCGAACATCACCGTGGCGATGAGCTCGTCGCCCTTGGGGATGAGTGGGTTGTAGGCCTCGAGCTCGTCGGCGATCTGCCGCTCGCCGCCGCGCTCGATGTAGAGCATCTCGTGCACCTGATGCCACATCGTCTCGTAGCTCTCGAAATAGAAGGTGCAGAACGGCCCGACCTCGACGCGCCGGTTGCGCTTCACCTCGCTGATGCGGCGGCGGTGCTCGCGCCGCTCCTCGGCGTAGCGCTCCACCGGCAGGATGTCGGCGCGGGTGATCTCGTGCTTCGGCGGCATGGCGATTGTCCTCAATCCGGCAGCAGCCCGTAGGCGCGGGCGAAGAGCTCGATCGGGTGGAACGCCTCGGCCGGCGGCTTCGCCTCGCCGTCGAGCGCCGCCATGCCCTGCAGGATATGGGTCGCGGCGAGCGGGCATTCCGAAGCGACGAACGCCTTGTCGTTCTTCGCCGCCTGGCGCGCCGCCGGCTTTCCCACCTTGAGCGCGACCTCGAAATTCTCCTTGAGCACGCCCCAGGAGCCGCCATGGCCGGAGCAGCGCTCGATGACCGCGACATCGGCCTCGGGCAGCAGGCGCAGCATCTCCGCCGCCTTGGCGCCCATGTTCTGCGCGCGGGCATGGCAGGCGAGATGCAGGCTGACGCCGCCCGGGAGCTTCCCGAGGCCGGGCGCCAGCCCCACCTTCTTGGCGATGTCGACGACGTACTCGCTGACATCGAAGGTCGCCTGCGCCAGGCGCTTCACCGCTTCATCCTCGGGCAGGATCAGCGGCCATTCGAACTTCAGCATCAGCGCGCAGGACGGCACCAGCGCCACGATGTCGTAGCCCTGCTCGACATAGGGCAAAAGCGCCGCCGACACCTCGCGCGCATGCTCGGCGACGCGCGCGATGTCGCCCTGCTCGAGCTGCGGCATGCCGCAGCAGCGGGGATAGACGATTTCGGTGGCGACGCCGTTCTTGGCCAGCACCGCGCGCGTCGCCTCGCCGATGCGCGGATTGTTGTAGTTGACGAAGCACGTGGCAA
>JASHTP010000336.1 GCA_030040495.1 Alphaproteobacteria bacterium | reverse complement strand
CGTCGCGGCGCGAGCGCAGCGAGGCTTCCATGCGGTCGGCGACGCCGCCACCGCGATCGATCATGTAGGCGAGGTCCTCGCGCAGCGACTGCGCGTCCTGCAGCTTCTTCTGCAGCTCGCGTCCGCTCTCCTCCGCGACCGATTTGAGACCGCGGATGCCCGCCTCGGCGCTCTGCGAGGCCTGGGTGAGGCTCTGCACCAGCGCCCGGAGCGCCGCCTTGTCGGCGCGGAGCGCGCTCAGGCGCCGGCTCAACTTTGCCGCGTAGTATATTGTAAGTAAAAGAAGAAAAGCGACGATGATGTCGGCTGCGAGGGTGACGGTCATGGGCTGTGTCCTCGATCCTTTTCCATCTTTTCGCTGATCCGGATGGCGATGTGGCCGCCCTTGCGGCCCATCTTTCCCTTGAACATGGCGAGGTCGCCACAGACGAGGTGGACATCCGAGCTGGAATTGACGTTGAGCAGCACGCGCGAGCCGACCTTGAGGTCGAGCACGTCCCGCAGCGGCAGCTCCACCGTGTCGAGCACCGCCTCGATCGGCACGCTCGTGTACCAGAGCTCGCCAGCGAGATGCGCCTCCCAGATCGAGTCGCGGCCGAACTTCTCGCCGAGGAAGCCCTGCAGCAGGATCTCGCGCACCGGCTCCAGGGTGGCGTAGGGCAGCAGCACCTCGAGCCGGCCGCCGCGATCTTCCATGTCGACCCGGAGCCGCGCCAGCACCGCGGCATTGGCCGGCCGGCCGATGGTGGCGAAGCGCGGATTGGTCTCCAGCCTCTCGAAGCGGAAGGTGACGGGGCTCAAGGGGTCGAAGGCGCCGGAGAGGTCGGAGAGCACGACGGAGACCAGCCGCTCGACCAGGTTGCGCTCGATCGTCGTATAGGGCCGGCCCTCGATGCGCATCGCCGCGGTGCCGCGCCGGCCGCCCAGCAGCACGTCGACGATCGAATAGATGAGCGCGCTGTCGACGGTGAGCAGGCCGTAATTGTCCCACTCCTCCGCCTTGAACACGCTCAGCATCGCCGGCAGCGGGATCGAGTTGAGATAGTCGCCGAAGCGGATCGAGGTGATGTTGTCGATCGACACCTCGACGTTGTCCGAGGTGAAGTTGCGCAGGCTCGTCGACATCATGCGCACGAGGCGGTCGAACACCACCTCGAGCATCGGCAGCCGCTCGTAGGAGACGAGCGCGGAATCGATGATGGCGCGGATGCCGGAATTGTCCTTGCCGCCGGTCTCGCCCTCGCCGAACCCGAGCAGGCTGTCGATCTCATTCTGGTTGAGGACGCGCGTGGTGCCGACCGCGCCCTCGGCGCCGGCCTCGCCGTCGCCGGCGGCGGGCGCGTCGCCGCCCTCGGCGGGACTGTTCTCGGCCATCGCCGCCCATTCGGCGGCGAGCTTCTCCTCTTCGCTCTGAGTCTGGCTCTGCTCGTCGGCCATTCCGTCGATCCCCGCCCGCAGGTCCTTACTGGACGAGCATTTCTTTGAAGAGAACGTCGTTGATCTTGATCGGCGCGACGGCGGCGTTGACGCGCGCCAGCAGCTCCTCGCGCAGGCGGTAGATGCCGCCGGAGCCGTTCAGATCGTCGACGCGCAGCTCGCGCAGATAGACCTGGAAATTGTCGATGATGCGCGGCATCACCGCCTGCAGCCGCGGCAGATCCTCGGGGCGCTGCAGCTCCAGGCTGACCGAGAGCTTGAGGAAGGCCGGCTTGCGGCCGTTGGTGTTGAGATTGACCAGGAGGTCGGGCAGGTCGAAGAACACCGCCGGCGGCGGGCCCTGCTCCACCACCTTCTCCTTCTCCTGTTCCTTGTGGCCGAAGACCTTGTCGACGACGCCGGTGACGTAGAGCACGGCCCCGGTCACCGCCAGCAGCAGCACGCCGCCGGCAACCAGGATCAGCAGCTTCTTGCGGCTGGGCTTGCTCGGAGCTCCCTCGGCTGGAGTTTCGAGGTCTTCGTCGGCGGTCCGGTCGGACATGGGCGCACTTCGCCTCAGGCTCTTGCGATGGCCCGCAGCATAGTCCCTACAAGCTTAATAACTGGTGAAACGCCGGCCCTTCCCGGCGACGGCGAAACCGCAGCGCGCCGGCTGCGCCGCGCGGGCAGGAACTACCCGGCAAAGCCTGCCCCTGCCGCCCGCGCCGCGGCGAAAAGCGGCGGCATCCCGCGCCCTTGGCGGCTGGCACGCGCCGTGCATCGCAACCGCCCGAAATCATCGGACGCGAGCAAAGCGGTCAATGGAGAATGCAACCTACATCGCGCTTTCCGGCCAAATGGCGGTGCAACGCCAGATGGACGTGATCGCGAACAACCTGGCGAACTCCTCCACCGCCGGCTTCAAGGGCGAGGAGATGCTGTTCAGCCAGTATCTGGTGCAGCCGCGCGGCGCCGGCAACCCGCTCGCCTTCGTCGAGGATGCCGGCACGGTGCGCGACCTGCGGCAGGGGCCGATCGCGAAGACCAGCAACCCGCTCGATCTTGCCATCTCCGGCCAGGGCTACTTCGCGGTGCAGACGCCGCTCGGCACGCGCTACACCCGCAACGGCCATTTCCAGCTCGACAGCCAGGGACAGGTCGTCACCAACGAGGGCTACGCCCTCCTCGGCACCAACGGCCAGCCGCTCATCGTTCCCGTCAACAGCCGCAGCATCACCGTCGCGGCGGACGGCACCGTCTCGGTGGGCCAGACTGGCGGCCTGGGGACGAACATCGGCCAGGTCCAGCTCGTCGACTTCGCCGCGCCGCAGGCCGTGACGCCGTCGGCCAACGGGCTCTGGGTCACCGACCAGACGCCGCAACCAGCCAACGCCACCGTGCAGCAGGGCATGATCGAGGAGTCGAACGTCCAGCCGGTGGTCGAGCTCACGCGCATGATGTCGGTAGCGCGCGAGAGCGCCATGGCGAAGAACTTCCTCGACGAGGAAGATCAGCGCCGCAGCAACGCCATCGACAAGCTTTCCCAGGTTTCCTGAACGAGGTCCTGATTCATGCGAGCCATGGACATAGCGGCGACGGGCATGATGGCCCAGCAGACTAACGTCGAGGTCATCGCCAACAACATCGCCAACCAGAACACCACCGCCTTCAAGGAGCAGCGCCCGGAGTTCCAGGATCTGCTCTACCAGACCGAGCGGCGCGGCGGGGCCACCTCGTCGGACAGCGGCACCATCGTGCCGGTGGGCGTGCAGATCGGCATCGGCGTCAAAACCGCCGCGGTCTACCGCATCACCACCCAGGGCAACCTCACCCAGACCAGCAATCCGCTCGACCTCGCCATCCAGGGCCGCGGCTACTTCCAGATCCTGCAGCCCGACGGCACCACCGCCTACACGCGCGCCGGCTCGTTCCAGCTGAGCCCCACGGGCGAGATCGTCACCGCCGACGGCTACGTCGTGCAGCCCGGGATCACCATCCCGCAGAACACCACCGCCATCTCGGTCAATTCGAGCGGCCAAGTGCAGGCGCAGATCGCCGGCCAGACCAATCCGCAGACCGTCGGCCAGTTCCAGCTCGCCAACTTCGCCAACGAGGCCGGGCTCGAGGCGCTTGGCAACAACCTCTTCGTTCAGACGCAGGCGTCGGGCCAGCCGACCACCGGCAACCCGTCAACCACCGCCTTCGGCACGATCAACCAGGGCATGCTCGAGACCTCGAACGTCGACATCGTCTCGGAGATCACCAACCTGATCACGGCGCAGCGCGCCTACGAGATGAACTCGAAGGTGATCCAGACCACCGACCAGATGATGTCCACGCTCAACCAGATCCAGTGACGCCGATGAAGACGGCAATCATGCTTCGCACCCTAGGGGCCATCGTCCTCCTCGCCTTGGCCGCGCTCGCCGCCGCGCCGGCGCGCGCCGCGCCGATGCTGCGTCCGGCGGTGACCGTCGACAGCGGCGTCATCCGCCTCGGCGACCTCTTTTCCGGCGCCGGCGCGCATGCCGCCGACGTTGTCGCGCCGGCGCCGCCGCCGGGCTCGCGCACCTTCTTCGACGCCGACTGGCTCGCCGCCACCGCGCGCGAACATCAGCTCGACTGGCAGCCGGCCTCGAGCTTCGACCAGGCCACCGTCGAGCGCGCCACCCGCGTCGTCGGCGGCGACACCGTCGCGAAAAGCCTCCTCGAGGCGATCGGCCGGCGCCAGAACGTCGCCGGCGTGCAGATCCGGCTCGACAACGCCAGCTTCCGCCTGCTCGTCCCGGCGAGCGCGCCCGCCGGCCTCGATGTCCAAGGGCTGACCGTCGATCCGCGCACCGGGCGCTTCTCGGCCACGGTGGCGGCGCTCGGCGACAACGTCACCCCCGAGCACATCACCGGCCGCCTCGTCCGCATGGTCGCGCTGCCGGTGCTCGGCCGGCCGGTGGCGCCGGGCGAGATCATCGCCCGGGGCGACCTCGCCAGCCTGGAGGTCGCCGCCGACCGGGTCACGCCCGAGACCATCCTCGACGCGGGCGACCTCGTGGGCAAGACGCCGCGCCGCACGCTGCGCGCCGACGAGCCGCTGCTCCGCGCCGACCTGCGCGAGCCCCTCGTCGTGCACAGGGACGACCTCGTCATCATCTCGCTGCGGACGCCGACGATGCGCCTCACCGCCCAGGGCAAGGCGCTCGACGATGGCGGCATGGGCTCCGTCGTCCGCGTCGCCAACACGAAATCGAACCGCGTCATCGACGCCACGGTGATCGGCCCCAATCTCGTCGCGGTCACGCCGGCCGCGCAGCTTGCCGCGCGCGCGGAGGAATCGAAATGAAGCGACCCGCCCTTTCCCGCTGCCTCGCGCCCGTGCTTGCCGCGGCGCTGCTCGGCGGCTGCAACGCCCTGTCGCGCATCACGCAGATCGGCGAGACGCCGCCGCTCACCACCATCCAGGATCCGCGCCAGCAGCCCGGCTACCGGCCGGTCTCGCTGCCGATGCCGACGCCCTTGGTGGCCGAGCGGCGCCCGAACTCGCTGTGGCAGACCGGCAGCCGCGCCTTCTTCAAGGACCAGCGCGCGAGCCAGCCCGGCGACATCCTGACCATCGCGGTCAGCTTCGACGACAAGGCGCAGTTCGACAACAACACCCAGGGCCAGCGCACCACGCAGGAGCAGGACGGCGTGTCCAGCCTCTTCGGCCTGTCGAACCTCATCAACCATCTCGGCCCAGCGACCAACAACGTCGCCAACATCAACGGCACGACAAACAACCAGGCGGTGGCCGAGATCAAGCGCGAGGAGCAGGTCACGCTCAACGTCGCGGCCATGGTCACGCAGGTGCTGCCCAACGGCGACCTGGTCGTCGTCGGCCATCAGGAGATGCGCGTCAATTACGAAGTGCGCGACCTGCAGGTCACCGGCGTGGTGCGGCCGCAGGACATCAGCTCGACCAACACCGTGTCGCTGGACAAGCTCGCCGAGGCGCGCATCTCCTACGGCGGCCGCGGCCAGATCACCAACATCCAGCAGCCGCGCTACGGCGAACAGCTCCTCGACGTCATCTCGCCGTTTTAGGCGCGGCGCCGGAGGCGTCGTCGCCGGCGGGCGGCAGCGGTTGCTCTTGCAACCGCGAGAGCCCGCACCGTGCGGGCTAGCTTCCGCGAAGGCCGAATTGCAGCGCCGCTCCGGCAGCGGGTGCCAAGATCTGCACGGAGCGGCCTTCGCGATTGCTGCGCAATCGCTGTCGCCGCCGCGGACGAACTCGCTTCGCGAGGTCGCCTAGTCGTCGCGGTGGGTGCGCTCCATGCGTTCGTGGCGCTCCTGCGCCTCGAGGCTGAGCGTGGCGATGGGACGCGCCTCGAGCCGCCGCAGGCTGATCGGCTCGTCGGTCTCCTCGCAATAGCCGTAGCTGCCATCCTCGATGCGCAGCAGCGCCGCGTCGATCTTGGAGATGAGCTTGCGCTCGCGGTCCCGCGTCCTGAGCTCGAGCGCGCGCTCGGTCTCGAGCGACGCGCGGTCGGTGAGATCCGGCTCGGAGAGACTTTCCTCCTTGAGGTGCTGCAGCGTCTCGGTCGATTCCGCCAGCAGCTCCGCCCGCCAGCGCAGGAGCTTCTGGCGGAAATATTCGAGCTGCAAGGGATTCATGAACTCTTCGTCGTCCCTCGGTCGATAATCTGGCGGAAGCGTCGGCCGCATTCACAGACTCCGTAGGCCCGGCGGTTAAAGCGTGCGCGAGTATATGAATCGACCGTGCTCAGAGCAAGCGGATCGAAAGATGACAGTTCGTTGAAATAGCTGATAGTTTTGGGAACGATCAGACTCTGAGGTCGAGCTTCGCCAGCTCGACGGCAACCCGCAGATCGATCTCGTCGAGGACCTCGCCGAGACGGGGATCGTCGACCGTTTCCCGTACGGTTCCCGCCAGTCGGGTGAGCTCATCGAGGCGCTCGCGCGACAGGATACCGGCCAGCAGTCCCAGCCGCAGCTCCTCGAGGCGGTCGAGCAAGGCGTTGCCGCGCTGCACCGCCCGGCGGCGGCCGGCGAGCGGGTCGGGCAGCTCCTGGGCGACGAGCAGCGCGTCGACGGCGGTGAGGCCCGGCGCCGCCGCGGCCGGCGCCGCCGGCGCGTCGCCGCTCAGCGCGGCAGCGAACTTCTCTCCGCTGGCGGTGTCGGTCTTGTCGTCGCGGCGCGCCGTCGTCCGCCGCACCGGCGGGGTCCACTCGATCCTCATCGGCTCGTGGCGCCTTTCGCGGAATCTCGCAAGCGGTCGCAGCATGGCAAGCCACGGTTAAGGTCTGCTTAACGGACCGGGCGCGTCGGCAAAACTTGCCGCCGCCCGGCACGGATTGCCGCGCGGCGGCGGCGCGCCGGCGCCGGATTCTCAGGCCGCGCGCGGCTTTGCCGGTGGCACGAGTTTGGCAAGGCGCGGGCGATGATCGCGATCCGCACGAGACCGCCTGCCGCCATGTCGCATCTTCCCCGCCTTCGCCGGGCGCTTCTCGCCGCCCTCGCCGCCCTGGCGCTGCTGCTGCCGGCGGCCGGCCCCGCGGCGGCGCTGTCGCGCATCAAGGACATCGCCGATTTCGAGGGGGTGCGCGACAATCTGCTCGTCGGCTACGGCCTGGTGGTCGGCCTCAACGGCACCGGTGACACGCTCAACAACGCGATTTTCACCCGCGAGAGCCTGATCGGCATGCTCGAGCGGATGGGCGTCAACGCCCGCAGCAGCGCCCTCAGCACCACCAACGTCGCCGCGGTCATGGTCACCGCCACCTTGCCGCCCTTCGCCCGCCAGGGCGCGCACATAGACGTGCAAGTGTCGGCGCTGGGCAACGCCAAGAGCCTGCTCGGCGGCACCTTGCTGGTGACGCCGATGCTCGGCGCCGACGGCGAGGTCTATGCCGTGGCGCAGGGCTCGGTGGCGAGCGGCGGCTTCAGCGCCGCCGGCCAGGCCGCCTCAGTCACCAAGGGCGTGCCGACCTCGGGCCGCGTCGCTTCCGGCGCCATCGTCGAGCGCGAGGTCGGCTTCGACCTCGACAAGCTCAAGACCGTCAACCTGATGCTGCGCAATCCCGACCTCACCACCGCGCGGCGCATCGCCGAAGTCATCGACGGCTATCTCAAGGTCGATGCGGCGACGCCGCTCGACCCCTCGACGGTCAAGCTCAGCCTGCCGCCGGGCTTCAAGGGCGACGTGGTGTCGCTGCTCACCGACGTCGAGCAGCTGCGCGTCGAGCCCGACGAGGTGGCGCGCGTCGTCATCGACGAGGCTAACGGCGTCATCGTCATGGGCGAGAACGTGCGCATCAGCACCGTCGCCGTGGCGCAGGGCAACCTCACGGTCAGGATCACCGAGACGCCGCAGGTGTCGCAGCCCAATCCCTTCGCGCCCACCGGCCAAGCGACGACGCCGGTCAACCCGACGACCGGCCTGCCGACGGGGCCGCGCGCCAACGGCGTACAGTTCGCCCCCGGCGGCGGCGGGCAGACCGTGGTGGTGCCGCGCACCAACGTGCAGGTCGACGAGCAGTCGAACCGGCGCATGGCGGTGCTGCCGGCGGGCGTCAGCCTGCAGGAGCTCGTCAACAGCCTCAATGCGCTCGGCGTCGGCCCGCGCGACATGATCAGCATCCTGCAGGCGATCAAGACCGCCGGCGCGCTGCAGGCCGAGATCGAGCTGATGTGATGGACCCGAGCAGCCCCAGCCTCCCGCCGGCCGCCAGCGCGAGCATCAACGGCACCGCGCCGGCGACGGCTGCGACGACCGACCCGGCGGCGGCGCACAAGACGGGAGAGGATTTCGAGGCCTTCTTTCTGTCGCAGGTCTTCGAGAACATGTTCACCGGGGTGGGCACCGACTCGCTGTTCGGCGGCGGCAATGCCGAGAGCGTCTACCGGTCGCTGCTGCTGCAGCAATACAGCAAGGTCGCGGCCAAGGCCGGCGGCGTCGGCATCGCCGACGCGGTGCAGCGCGAGATCCTCCGCGCGCAGGAGGGGACATGAGCGCCAAGACCGCCTCCCCCGCGCCCGCCCCCACGGCGCCGCAGACCGGCGGGCAGACGACCGAGATCCTCGACCTCATGATGCGCCTCGCCGATCTCCTGACCCATGAGACGGAGCAGGTGCGCTCCGGCCATGTCCGCGACATCGAGCCGCTGCAGCGCGAGAAGATCCGCCTCTCGCTGCTCTACCAACGCAGGATTAAGGAGCTCGAAGCGAGCGGCGCCACGATCGCCACCCTGCCGGCGCCGCTCCGGGCGCAGATCGTCGCCGCGAGCGGCCGGCTGGCCGAAGCCGCGGGCAAGAACGAGCGCACGCTGCGCATCGGGCGCGAAGCCACCCGCCGTCTCATCGACATGGTCGTCGCCTCGATCAGGGCCCGGCTCAAGCCGACGAGCCGTTATGACGCAAGGCGCGCGGTGCAGTCGGCGCGCATGGTCCCCTGCGCCGTCGATCGGCGGCTCTAGAGGGCACGCCCATGATGAGTCTCGCGCTGTCGCTCAACAACGCCCTCAGCGGCCTGCAAGCCGCTCAAGCCAATCTGTCGTTGATCTCGGCCAACATCGCCAATGCGAACACGCCGGGCTATTCGCGGCAGACCCTGAGCCCGATGCCGCAGTTCATCGATGGACAGGGGGCCGGCGTCAATGCCGGCGTCGCGCAGCGCGTCGAGGCCCCCATCCTCGAGGCCAGCCTGAGCGCGCAGCAGAGCGCCAACTCGGCCGCAAGCACGCTCAATACTTACTACCAGGACATCCAGAACCTGTTCGGCACCGTCGGCTCCTCCGCTACGCTCGCCGACGGCGTGAACGGGCTGGCGAGCGCGCTGCAGACCCTCGCCACCTCGCCCAACGACACGGTGGCGCAGCAGAACGCGGTCACCGCCGCCCAGACGCTGACGACGCAGCTCAACAGCGCGTCCTCGGGCATCCAGACGCTGCGCACCAACGCCGACTCGGCCATCAACAGCGCGGTGACGCAGGTCAATACACAACTCAATCAGATCGCCACCTACAACGACGAGATCGCGCGAGCGACTGCGCTCGGCCAGTCGACGGCAACGCTCGAGGACGAGCGGGACGAGGCGGTCCAGCAATTGTCGCAGCAGATGAACATCAGTACCTACACGAACGCCAACGACAGCATGGTCGTCCTGGTCGGCGGCCAGACGCTGGTCGCCAACGGCACCGCCGAGCAGCTCAGCTTCACGCCCGCGGGCACGCTCACCGCCACGACGCCGACCTCCGGCATCTCCCTCAACGGCCTCGACGTCACCTCGGACATCACCAGCGGCAACATCGGGGCGCTGCTCCAGATGCGCGACCAGCAGCTGCCGGCGCTCACCCAGGAGCTCAACCAGTTCTCGACCCAGCTCTACAACACCGGCCAGGTGGCGACGTCGCAGGTCCAGACGATCTCGGGGACGCCGGCCGCCGGCGACGTGCTGACCGGCAACATCGAAGGCGTCGCCTTCACCACCGCGCCGATCGCCGCCGGCACCAGCACCGCGATCGCCGCCGCGATCCAGGCGCAGTTCACCAACTATCCCAACATCCAGGTGACCGCGACCGGCGCGAACACGATCCAGATCACCGACGCCGCCGGCAACCCCATGACCTCGGCCATCACGCTCACCAGCGGCACCGGCACCGAGACCTTCCTGGCGAATCCCGCGGCCAACCCCACGGGCGCGATTCAGGTCATGTCGACCCAGACGCAGACGATGAGCGGCACGCCCGTCGTCGGCGACACCTTCACCGCGACCATCGAGGGTACCACCGTCACCACCGCAGCGATCGGCGCGGCGACCACCACTGCCATCGCCGCCGCGATCCAGGCGGCGCTGCCGCCGGCGCTGGCCGCCAACGTCCAGGTCACCGCCACCGGGCCCAGCACCATCCAGGTCACGGACACCCTCGGCAACCCCCTGTCCTCGACCATCGCGGTCACCAACGGCAGCACCGGCACCGAGACTTTTGCCGCCGGCTCGCCCAACAATCCGCTGCCGACGACCGACAGCGGCCTCAGCGGGCCGGCGCCGGGCGACGCCTATCACCTGTTCTCGAACGTCAACTCCACGAACGTCGACAATGCCAGCACCATCGAGGTCAATCCCGACCTCGTCGCCAATCCGAGCCTGCTCGACGGCACTTCCAACGTCCCCACCCCGGCGATCTCCGCCGCTCTCGCCAACAGCATCGGCAATTCGTCGCCGGTCTTCGCCGCGACCGGCAACTTCCCGTCGCCGCTGACCATGACGCTCAATGGCTATGCCGGCCAGATCGTCGGCCAGAGCTCGACCGCGGCCGCCAACGCCAGCGACAACTCGCAGTACCAGACCGGCGTGCTCAATCAGGTCAGCACGAGCCTCCAGGACGAGACCGGCGTGAACATGGACCAGGAGCTGTCCAATCTGACCGTCTACCAGAACGCCTACGACGCGTCGGCCCACGTGATTCAGGTCGTCGACGAAATGTTCACATCCCTCATGCAGATCCAGACGTAAACGCGAGGCCCCGGCCATGACCACTCGCATCGCGACCGCCGCCCAGGACAGCCTGATCCAGTATTACCTGCAGCAGAACCAGTCCGCGATGAACAACCTCAACGCGGAGATCTCGACCGGGCTCACCGCCCAGACCTACTCGCAGATCGCGCCGCAGGCGAGCCAGCTCATCGACTTCCGCGCACAGACCTCGCAGCAGCAGGGCTACGTCAACACCATCAACACCTTGAGCACCCGGCTCTCGACCATGAGCCTGGCGCTGCAGCAGATCCAGTCATCGGTGCAGAGCTTCAACTCGAACCTGGCGAACGAGGCCTACAACAACACCCAGCCGGACATCCAGACCCAGGCGCAGCTCCTGCTGCAGCAGGTCGCCGGCCTCCTCAACACCGAGGACGGCACCAGCTACGTCTTCGGCGGCACCGACACGAACACGCCGCCGGTCGACCTTTCCGGCCTGCCGACCGGCGCGGCCGCGACGCTCACCACCCCGGTCAACGGCACGCCGGCCGACGGCGGCTACTATGCCGGCGGCGCGCAGCTGGCGCCGGTCAAAATCGACAACCAGCTCAGCGTCAACTACGGCATCACCGCCAACGACGCCAGCACCTTCGAGCCGATCATGCGGGTGTTGAACTTCCTGGTGCAGAACGCTCCGTTCAGCTCGACCAGCCCCGTCGACCAGGCCGACATCACCCAGGCCTCGCAGATGCTCGACAGCGCGCTGCAGTCGCTCACCAACATGGAAGGCCAGCTCGGCCTGCAGCAATCCGAGCTCAACAGCGAGCTCACCCTCCACCAGCAGGCGCTTTCGCTGGCGCAGAACGGCGTCAGCAACATCCTGGCGGTCAACCAGGCGACGGCGATCACGCAGCTGCAGACCCTCGAGACGCAGATGCAGGCCTCCTACAGCGCCACCAGCGGCATCCAGAAGCTCAGCCTGGTCAGCTACCTCAGCGGCTAGCCGGCGCGCCCCGGGGCGGCCGGGCAACCGGATTTTAACCTCATTGGGGAACTATCGGCCCATGTCGATCCTCGCCGTCGACCGTCTCCGCAGCCCCGCCGGCGCCCGCGCCGAGGCGCGGCCGAGCCGCGCCGCCAAGGAGTGGCGCGCCACCCTGGTGCGGCGCGACGCCAGCATCCGCGAGGCGATCCGCGCCATCGACGAAAGCGCGCTGCAGATCGCGCTGGTGGTGGACGCAGAGCAACGCCTCGTCGGCACCGTCACCGACGGCGACGTGCGCCGCGGGCTGCTGCGCGGCATCACGCTCGATGCCGGGGTCGAGGAGGTGATGAACCGCGATCCCATCGCCTGCCCGGCGACGCTGGGACGCGAGGCGGCGGCGGCGGTGATGCATGGCAGCGACGTGAAGCAGGTGCCGCTCGTCGACGAGGAAGGCCGCGTCGTCGGCCTCGAGCTGATGGGCGACGTGATCAGGCGCACCCGGCACGACAATTGGGTGGTGCTGATGGCCGGCGGGCTCGGCCAGCGCCTCCGGCCGCTGACCGAGGACTGCCCCAAGCCCATGCTGCCGGTGGGCGGCACGCCGATCCTCGAGATCATCCTCAAGAACTTCGCCCGCCAGGGTTTCGAGCGCTTCTTCCTGTCCGTCAACTACAAGGCCGAGATGGTGCGCCGGCACTTCGGCGACGGCGCGCGCTGGGGCGTCGGCATCGAATATCTCGAGGAGCGCGACAAGCTCGGCACCGCCGGCGCGCTGGGGCTGCTGCCGCGCCGGCCGCACGAGCCGCTCGTCGTGATGAACGGCGACCTCCTCACCGCGGTTAATTTCGGCAGCATGCTCGAGTTCCACGCCGAGCACAGCGCGACGGCGACGATGGCGGTGCGCGAGCACACGGTCGAGGTGCCGTTCGGCGTCATCGACCTCGCCGACGATTATCTCGCGGGGCTGACGGAGAAGCCGCGCTATTCCTGGTTCATCAACGCCGGCGTCTATGTCGTCGAGCCTAGCGTCCTCGACCTCATCGAGCCCAACCGGCCGCTCGACATGCCGACGCTGTTCGAGCGCGTGCTGGCGCGCAACGACAAGATCGCCGCCTTTCCCATCCGCGAATATTGGCGCGACATCGGCCGGCTTGAGGATCTCGAGCGCGCCAGCGCCGACTATCCCGCCGCCTTCGACACATGACCGCCGCCCTCGTCGTCGGATTGGGCTCGATCGGCCGGCGCCATGCGCGGCTCCTCGGCGAGCTCGGCCTCGAGGTGGCGGCGGTGAGCCGGCGCGGCGACGATGCGCTGCGCTGCCACGCCTCGCTCGCCGACGCGCTCGAACGCGAGATGCCGCATTACGTCGTCGTCGCCAACGAGACCGCGTCCCACCGCCCGACCCTGCTCGCGCTCGCCGAGGCCGGCTTCGCCGGCACGGTGCTGGTGGAGAAGCCGCTCTTCGACCGGCCGGCGCCGCTGCCCGAGCATCGCTTCGCCGGGCTCTATGTCGGCTACAATCTGCGCTTCCACCCGCTCATCGCCGAGCTCAAGCGGCTCGTCGCCGACGAGCCGGCGCTGTCGGCGCAGGTTTATGTCGGCCAGTATTTGCCGGAGTGGCGGCCCGGACGCGACTACCGCGCCACCGCCTCCGCGTCGCGCGCCGCCGGCGGCGGCGTGCTGCGCGACCTCAGCCACGAGCTCGACTATATGAGCTGGATCTTCGGCCGCTGCCGGCAGGTGGCCGCGCTCGGCGGCCGCTCCGGCGCGCTCGACATCGACAGCGACGACGTCCAGGCGCTGCTGCTGTCCTTCGAGCGCTGCCCCATCGCCACCGCGCAGCTCAACTATCTCGACCGCCAGGTGGCGCGCGAGATCGTCGTCAACACCGCCAGCCGCACCATCCGCGCCGACCTCGTCCGCGGCACGCTGCGCGTCAACGCCGAGGAGCGCCGCTTCCCGGTGGAGCGCGACGCCACCTACCTCGCCCAGCACCGCTCGGCGCTCGGCAACGGCCGCGAGACGCTCTGCACCGCCGAGGAGGGCGCCGCGACGGTGGCGCTCATCGACGCGGCCGAGCGCGCGGCGGCCGGCCGCCGCTGGGTCGCGCCGTGAAGCGGCTCTGCACCATCTCCGCCCGCGCCGGCTCCAAGGGCGTGCGCTCCAAGAACACCCGGCTCATCGCCGGCAAGCCGCTCATCGCCCATTCGCTCTACCAGGCGCGCGCCGCCGGGCTCTTCGACGCCATCGCGGTGAGCAGCGACAGCGAGCAGATCCTGGCCATCGCGCGCAGCTACGGCGCCACCTGCCTGGTGCGCCGGCCGGACGCGCTCGCCAGCGACGCCGCGCCCAAGCTGCCGGCGATCCGGCATTGCCTCGACGAGGCGGAGCGTCAGCTCGGCCTCGCCTTCGACATCCTCGTCGACCTCGACGCCACCTCGCCGCTGCGCCTGCCGGAGGATATCGGCGCCGTCGTCGAGCTCGTCGAGAAGGAGCCGGGCGCCAACATCATCACCGCCGCCCCGGCGCGCCGCTCGCCTTATTTCAACCTGGTCGAGCGCCGCGCTGACGGCACGGTCGGCCTGAGCAAGCCGCCGGCTTCGCCGGTGTTCCGCCGCCAGGACGCACCGGAGTGCTTCGACATGAACGCCTCGATCTATGCCTGGTGGGCGCGCGAGTTCCGCGCCGACCCCGCCGTCTTCGCCGCGCGCACGCGTCTCTACGTCATGCCGGAGGAGCGCTCGCTCGACATCGACAGCGAGCTCGACTTCCGCCTCGTCGAGTTCCTGCTGGAGAGCCGCGCGGCCGCCGCCGCCGCGGCCGAATGAGCGCCATGGCCGAAGCCTCCTACCGCCGCCTCTTCGACCTCGCCGGCAAGACCGCCGTCGTCACCGGCGCCTGCGGCATCCTCGGCCGCCGCTTCGCCGCCGGTCTCGCCGAGCTCGGCGCCGGCCTCGCCCTGGTCGATCTCGACGCCGGCGCGGCGGCGGCGCTCGCCGCCGACCTCGCGCGCCGCCACGCGGTCGAGGCGATCGGCATCGCCTGCGACGTTGCCGACCCCGAGGCGGTGCGGCGCATGGCCGAGACGGTCGAGGAGCGGCTCGGCGGCGCGCAGATCCTGATGAACAACGCCGCCACCAAGGGCGGCGATCTCGACGCCTTCTTCGCCCCGGTCGAGCGCTTCGATCTCGCCACCTGGCGCGAGGTGATGGCGGTCAATCTCGACGGCATGTTCCTGGTGGCGCAGGCGCTGGGCTCGCGCATGGCCGAGCGCGGCGCCGGCAGCATCATCCAGACCGCCTCGATCTACGGGCTGTTGGCACCCGACCAGCGCATCTACGAGGGATCCGAGTATAACGGCCGCGCCATCAACACGCCGGCGGTCTACACCGCCTCCAAGGCGGGCGTCATCGGCCTCACCCGCCATCTCGCCACCTACTGGGCCGGGCGCGGCGTGCGCGTCAACACGCTGACCCCCGGCGGCGTCTCGAGCGGCCAGAACAGCGAGTTCAGCCGGCGCTACGCCGCGCGCATCCCGCTCGGCCGCATGGCCGAGGCCGACGACATGGTCGGCGCCGCCCTGTTCCTCGCCTCCGACGCCTCGCGCTACGTCACCGGCCAGAACATCGTTGTCGATGGCGGGCTGAGCGCCTGGTAAGGCGCTAGCGCGGCCGCTGGCGGCGCTTGCTCTCGGAGACCACGATGGTGTGGTCGGGGACGTCGCTCAGGATGATCGCCCCGGCGCCGACGATCGAGAAGCTGCCGATGCGCACCCCCTGGATCACCACCGCGCCGGCGCCGACATGCGTCCCGGCGCCGATGCTGACGTCGCCGCACAGCACCGCTCCCGGCGCGACGTGGCAATGCTCGCCCAGGACGCAGTCATGGTCGACGGCGGCACGGGTGTTGACGATGGCATCGGCGCCGACGCGCACCCCCGGCTGTAGCACCGCGCCGGCCATGATCTGGCAGCCTTCGCCCAGCACCACGCCGCTCTGCGCCACGATCGCCGCCGGGTGCTGGACGCGGACGAAGCCGTATCCGGCGGCGAACAGCCGCTCGTAGGTGCTGCGCCGATGCGGCTCGCCGATGCCGCCGATGCCGTTGGCCAGCACATAGTCCCCCGGGCCGAAGCCGGCCAGCGCGTCCTCGCCGCCGAGCCAAGGGACCGCAGGCGGCAGGGCCGCGGCGACGCCGGGATGCGGGTCGATGACGCCGGCGACGGCGGCGCCGGCGCGCAGCAGCGCTTCGATCACCACGCGCCCGTGGCCGCCGCCGCCGATGACGATGATCGGGGGGCTCACAGCTCGATCGGCTCGTCGGCCGCGTAGTCGCGCGCCGCCGTCCGCTCCAGGGCTTCCCAATAGCGCATGGCGCTCACGCCTCCTTCGGCGCGCTTGCTGTCGAGGTTCGCCGCGGTGAAGCGCTCGCCGCGGCGGATCGCCGCGGCCGCCACCAGGCATTTGCGCGCCACCGCCCGCATCGCCTGCTCGCCTTCCGCCGGCGCCTTGAGCCCGCCGCCCAGCGCCGTCCCGACCTCGCGGATCGCCGCGACCATGCGGGCGAGCTCTTCGGGCTCGAGCGAGGCGCGGTGGTCCGGCCCGGGCAGGCTGCGGTCGAGGGTGAAGTGCTTCTCGATGATGGCGGCGCCCCGCGCCGCGGCGGCGATGGCGACGGCGATGCCGAGGGTGTGGTCGGAATATCCCACCGGCAGGCCGAAGGCGCCGCGCATGGTCTCTATGGCGCGGAGATTGACCGACGCCGCCGGCGCCGGGTACTGGCTGGTGCAGTGGAGCAGGCTGACGCGGTCGCGCAGCGCGCCCTGCCCCGCCTGGCTCTGATAGGCGGCGGCGAAGGCGGCGTCGTGCGCCGGCCGCTGCGACGGCGCGGTCATGCCGAAGGCGAGGATGCCGAGCGCGGCCTCGATCTCGCCCAAGCTGCCCATGCCGGTGGAGAGGATGATCGAGGCGCCCGTCCGCGCGGCATGGAGCAGCAGCGGCCCGTTGGTGAGGTCTCCCGAGGAGATCTTGAGACGGCGGAGCCCGTGCCGGCGGGCCAGCAGGTCGACGCTCGGCAGGTCGAAGGGCGTCGACAGGAACTCGATGCCGCGCGCCCGGCAATAGGCGACGAGATCGTCATGGGCGGCGTCGTCGAGCTCGAGCCGGCGCAGCATCGCATGCTGGCTCTCGGCGGCGCCGTCGGCGCGCTGCTGGTAGTCGGCCTTGCCGACCTTGCGCGTGGCGATGCGATCGGCGCGGAAGGTCTGAAACTTGACGATGTCGGCGCCGGCGGCAAATGCGGCGTCGACCAGCGCGCGGGCGCGCTCCGGCGAGCCGTCATGATTGACGCCGGCCTCGGCGATGATCAGGACCCGGTCGCTCATCTCATGCCGCCCCCGGAAGGTCGAAGAAGCGCTTGGTCGTGAGCGCGCGGAAATCGCCGATCGAGGCGAGGATCTCGACGATGCGGCGCGCGCTGTCGCCGGCGCCGTAGGGATTGGCGACGGCCGCCTTGCCGCGCCGCAGCGCCTCGGCGATGGCGGCGGATATCGCGCCGCGCTCGGGCGGACAGGAGAGCACCGACGCTGCCTTGAGGCGCCCGCGCTGCCGCTCGCCGATATCGACGGTGGGCGTGCCGACGGTGGGCGCCTCGTAAAGGCCGCTCGAGGAATTGCCGACGACGGCGTCGGCGAGGCGCAGCAGGCTCAGATAGGCGCGCGAGCCGAGGGCGGCGAAGAGCCGGGCGTTGCCGTGCGCGGCGACGAAGCGCTCGAGGCGCCGCGCCAGCGCCCTGCCTTCGGTGTCGGCGTTGGGCAGGGTGAAGGCGAGCGCGAAATCGTCGCCGAGCCCGTCGAGCGCGGCGAGCAGTTCCTCGAGCTCGGCCGAAGCCGGGACGCGGCCGAGCGTCGCGGGATGGAAGGTCACCAGCAGCAGCCGCTTCCCGAGAGCGAGGCCGGTTTCGCGCTCGAGCTCGGCGCGCGACAGCGGCGTCGTGCGCAGAATGGTGTCGATGCCGGGGCTGCCGACGGCGAAGATGCGCGCGGGATCCTCGCCGAGCTGCCGCAGCCGGCGGGCGGCGGCGTCGTTGGTGGCAAAATGGAGATGCGCCATCTTGGTGACGGCGTGGCGGATCGCCTCGTCGAAAGCGGCTTCGGTGACGTCGCCGCCGCAGAGATGCGCCACCGGCAGCCGCGCGACGAGCGCCGCCTGGGCGGCGGCGAGAATCTCGAAACGGTCGCCGAGCAGCAGCAGCAGATCGGGCTGGAGCCGCTCGAGCGCGTCGGCGAAGCCGATAACGCCGAGCCCGATCGATTTGGCGATTCCGACCGGCGTGTCGCTGGCGAGCAGCATCTCGACGCGGGCATCGATGCGGAAGCCGTCGCGCTCGATCGCCGCCAGCGTGTCACCGAATTCCGGGGCGAGATGCATGCCGGTGACGGCGAGCTGCAGCTCGAACGCACCGGAGGCGGCGATCTCCTTCATCGGCCAATAAAGCAGCCCGTAATCGGCGCGGCCGCCGGTGACGACGCAGATCCTGCGGCGAGCCATGGACTCAGCCTCCATCATCGGCGGCAAGGCCGGCGCCGCTCGGCAGGTTGACCAGCCGCCGCTCGATGCTTTCCGCCGCCGGGAGATCCATGCGCGGGCAATCGCGGTACATCGGCAGGCGGTGCATGAGGGTCCAGGCCGGCCGGCACATCAGGCCGGCCTCGTTGCAGCGCCGCAGCAGGCTCTCGCGCTCGCCGGCATGGGCCTCGTCGAGGAGCAGCGCGTTCAGCCAGTAGTTGCTGCGCGCGAAGGGCGGCTCGGCGACGAAGTCGACGCCGGGGACGCCGGCGAGCGCGCGACGGTAGCGCTCGGCCAGCTTCCGCTTCATCGCCAGGAAGTCGCCGAGCTGCTCGAGCTGCGCGCAGCCGAGGGCGGCGTTGAGGTTGGGCATGCGGTAGTTGAAGCCTACCCGGTCGTGGACGAAGGCCCAGGGATGCGGCAGCTTGGCCGTGGTGGTGAGGTGCTTCGCCGCCTGCGCCAGCGCCGCATCGTCGGTGGTGATGGCGCCGCCGCCGCCGGTGGTGACGATCTTGTTGCCGTTGAAGCTGAAAGCGCCGAGCCGCGACCAGCCGCCGGTGGGCCTTCCCTTGTAGCGGCTGCCGAGCGATTCGGTGGCGTCCTCGATCACCCAGAGACCCCATTCCGCCGCGAGCTCGAGCAGCGGCTCCATGTCGACGGGATGGCCGAAGGTGTGCATCGGCACGAGCGCGCGGATGGGACGGCCGGTGCGCCGGTTGACGATCGCGTCGCCGCGCCGCTCGGCGATGTCGTGGAGATGGGCGGCGAGCGCCTCGGGATCGACGCCGAGGGTGACGGGGCTGCTGTCGACGAAATGCGGCACCGCACCGCAATAGCTGATGGCGTTGGCGGTGGCGACGAAGGTGAGCGCCGGCGCCAGCACCTCGTCGCCCCCGCGCACGCCGGCGAGCAGCAGGCAGACATAGAGCGCCGCCGTGCCGTTGATGACGGCGACCGCGTGCGCGGTGCCGGCGACCTCCGCCATCTGCCGCTCGAAGCGGGTGACGAAGTTGCCGACCGAGGAGACGAAGCTGCTGTCGAGGCACTCCTTGACATAGTCCCATTCCCGGCCGGCGAAGCGCGGCTGATGCAGCGGCGCGGCTTCGATCTCGGGCGGCAGGGCGCGCCGGAGCGCCGCGACGACGCGGTCCAGCTCGAACGCCGGCTTGAGCTTCGCCCGGGTCATCAGCGGTTGTATTCCATGGGCTTGTAGGCGCCGAGATTGGCGGGGTCGCGGAACCAGTCGATGGTTTCGGCGAGACCGCGCCGCAGCCCTTCGATCCCGGCATAGCGCGGCCGCCAGCCGAGCAGCCGCGCCGCCTTGCGGTTGTCGGACCACAGCCGCTCCACCTCGCTCGCTTCGGGACGGAGCCGCGCGCGGTCCTGCTCGAGGGCGAGCGGCCGGCCGACCAGCGCCGCGATCTCGCGCGCGAGATCGCCGATCGAGATCTCGAAGCCGCTGCCGAGGTTGATCACCTCGCCCACGACCTGCGCGGCGGGCGCCTCGATGGCGGCGATCAGCCCCTGCGCCGTGTCGCGCACGAAGGAGAGGTCGCGCGTCGGATGCAGCGCGCCGAGCCGGACCGCGCCGTCACCGGCAAGAAGCTGGGTGATGATGGTCGGGATCACGGCGCGCGCGGACTGGCGGGGCCCGTAGGTGTTGAAGGGCCGGACGACCGTCACCGGCATCCCGAAGGCGCCGTGGCAGGCGAGCGCCATCTGGTCGGCGCCGATCTTGGACGCGGCGTAGGGCGATTGCGCGTGCAGAGGGTGATCCTCGCCGATCGGCACCGACTGCGCCGTGCCGTAGACCTCGCTGGTCGAGGTCTGGACGAAACGGCCGACGCCGAGGTCGCGCGCGGCCAGCAGCAGGTTGAGCGTGCCGTGGACGTTGGTGTCGACATAGGCCCGGGGCGCGTCGTAGGAGAACGGGATGGCGATGAGCGCCGCCAGATGCAGCACGCTGCGGCAGCCCGTCATCGCCGCGCGCACGCACTCGCCGTCGCGGATGTCGCCGGCGACGATGTCGACGGCATCGCGCGATTTGGGCGGCAGCCGGTCGAGCCAGCCCCAGGAGTTGAACGAGTTGTACATGACGAAGGCGCGCACCGCGGCACCACGCGCGAGCAGCTCCTCCACCACATGGGAGCCGATGAAGCCGTCGGCGCCGGTCACCAGGACCAGCCCCTCGTTCAGCAAACTCATGCGCGCCGCCTGCCAAGGACCGCTCCAGGAGTAGCAGGGGTTTGGCAAATAATCCCTTAACGGCGGCGGATTCAGCCATGAAATGCGCCATTTTGGCCGCGCTGCCGGGCCGGCAAACCAGCGGATCTTTACTCGTCCTTTACCTCGGCACACTAGGCTGAAAGCTTCAAAGTCGTGCCGCGGCGCGACAAAGGCGCCGCGGCATTCCGGAGCTGGGACAAGTGAGCACCTCTTCGATCAACTCGGCCATCTCGACCAGCCAGGCGCTGTTCGGCAAGCTTGCGGCGACCGCCGCCGCGAGCGCGCAGTCGATGGCCAATTACCGCCTCCAGCTTGTCCAAACTCAGCTCAATAATCAGCTCAACCAGAAGATCGCGCTGCTCCAGTCGCAAGCGGACGACCCGACGGTGTCGATCCTGGAACAGCAAGGGACCACCCTCCAGCAGCAGCTGACCAGCTACGACAATGCGCAAGGCCAGATCAGCCAGAACGGCACGCTGCTCAACGACATTCTGAGCCAGCTCGGGACGATGGCGAACGCGGCCCAGGCCGGCGATTCCGCGACGTTCGACAACTCCCTGTCCACGATCAACAGCGACATCGGGACGCTCCAGGTCGTGACTTTCGTCCCCGGGCTCCAGCCCGACGGCGTCGCCCCGCTCAAGACCAACGGCATCGGCGTCGGCTCGAGCGCAAGCTACGATCTGTCGACCCAGGCGGGCCAGACGCAGGCGGTCAGCGATATCCAGACCGCCGAGAACCTCTTGCAGCAGATGCTCACCGCCGGGCGCGAGAACGAGCAGCTCACCTCGTCGGTGACCGCTGCCTTGCAGGGGCAGATCACCGGCATCTCCAATCAGGTCAGCACGATTCAAAGCACCACGGAAGACCAGACCTCGGCCCAGATCGCGACGCTGCAGCAGCAGGAGCAGACCGAGTATCACCTGATCGAGCTCAACTTCGGCAATATCAGCGAAACCGCCGACATGATGACGAGCGTGCAAAGCTATCAGCAGCTCACGGCGGCCACGGCGGGAACCACCTTGTCGATCCTGACCGGCAATAGCGATCAGCCCGCCCTCATGGTCGCCGCCATCACCTCCCCCTCGACGATCGGGACGGTCAGCAGCAGCTCCAGCCAATCGGGCAGCGGCGCGACTGGCCAGATTATCTCGACCAGCGCCTAGCCAGGATTTCCCACCCGGGCATGGGCTGACGGCTCAGGCGGCGGGCGCCGCGGCCGCGTTTCCGGCCACTGCGGCCAGACGCTCGAGCAAGGCATCGGTGCCGCGTTCCATTTCGTCCAGCGCCTGCGCCAGCTCGGCGCGGAAGGCGGCAAAGAGCCGGCGCCGCAGCGCTTCGTCCGCGATACGGCAACCGTAGAACATGGCGATGCGCGACAGGGCGTGGAAGCTGCCCTCGGGTATCGCCTGCACCTGGCCGTAGGCGTCGTCCGCCTCTTCGACGAACTCGTGCATCGCCTCGTAGACCCCGGCGAAGTCGGCGGCCTCGGCGTCGAACCCGTCAACGAGCGCGCGCAGATCGCCATACATCTTCCGCGCGCGCTCGCGCAGGTCCTCGAGTTTCTTGCCGCGCAGGATCTCGCTTGGTCCGAATCGGAGCATGGCGCGCTTGAGGTCGGCGACGACGCGACCGTGATCGATCACCGTGTCCTCGAGCTCGAGCGATTCCGGCACGCGCGGCGTCGCGCCGGTGATGAGCGCACCGTCGCTGCAGTTGACGACCTTGAGGCGGTAGGTGCCGATGAGATCGATCAGCATGCGGCGGCTGGCGTCGTAGACCCAGTTGGTGACCGCGATGCCGCCGAAATTGCCCTCGACCTCGAGCGGGTACCGGGCGCGGTGCTCGAGATATTTCTGCCACTTCTCGATGTCGCGGTAGATCGTGCCCTGGGCGTGGTCGGGCATGCCGGGCCGCGTGCCGCAGTCGGCGCCGAAGAGGATGAAATTGGTGAAGCCCAGCGACATCGCGGCGGTCATCGCGGTGTTGATGCAGGTCGGCGCCACGCCGTTCATCGGCGCGACGTCGCCGCGCAGGATGCAGCTCGAGCTGACGCTGTCGCGGAAGAAGAAGATCGTCTCGCCGAAGAGCGGCGCCACGCGCGGATCGACGGTGGCCGAAGCTATCAGGGGCACCTGCGAGAGATCGCCGTGCTTCATCGCCTCGCTGATGACCTCGAAGACCTGCGGCCCGTTCTCCAGCTCGCAGTGAAAGTCCGGCACGAGGCCCTGGCGCAGCAGCGGCCGCAGCGCCGTGCCGCCCGAGAACAGCACCACCCGGTCGCGGATGCGGTGCAGGGTCTCGATCGCCTCGTCGAGCGACGGGCCGGCGCCGACGACGACGGCGGTCTCCGGCCGGTGGCGACGGGGCTTCGGATCGAGCAGCCAGAAGGGATGGCTGGAGAAATTGGTCACCGCGTTCGTCATCATCACGATTTCGTCTTCGAAATAACCGCGATTGACGTAGGCGAACTCGGCGGCGCCGTGCAGGCGCTTGCTGGCTTCGGCGAAGGCCCAGAGCGGGTAGTGCGTGAACACCCAGGTGCCGTCGAGATAGGGCGTCCCGTGCCCGGCGACGAGGCGCATGATGGCGCCGACGATGCGGCCGGGATCGAGCTCGGTGATGAAATGGATGTCGCCCTCGGCGGCATCGAGACCGTCGAAGATCGCCGGCCAGTCGAGGGATTTGAAAGAGTGCGCGACGAGCTCGACGAACGGCTCGACGACGATGATCCAGCGCGCTCCGGTGCGGCGGATCAGCTCCGGGAGATGGTGGCCGAGGCCGAGGCCGAAGACGATGAGAAAGGTCGGCGCCGAGAGCGGCCCGCGCGACATCTCGCTGACCCCGGCTTCGCTGAGGGTATCTTCCATCGTCTGCATCAGCTGGATGCAGATCTCGCTCACCAGCCCGGCGGTGGTCGGCGTCTCCATGATGAGCCGGAGCGGCCTCACCATGAATTCCTCGACCTGCGCCGCTGCGAGCCCGCGGGCGTCGCCGGCATAGATGCGGCGGTCGCCGATGAGGATGTCGACGGGGTTCCCGTCCTCGAGGACCGCGGTCGATTGCGGCGGCTGGGCCTCGATGGCGGCGACGAGCCCGGGAAAGCGCTGCGCGAAGAGCGCGCGCGAGGCCTCGCTTCGGTCGGCGAGGCTCATGCCGCCGCCTTGCCGAGGGTCGCCCGCGCC
>JASHTP010000335.1 GCA_030040495.1 Alphaproteobacteria bacterium | reverse complement strand
GCCGGGCAGCGGCCGCAGCGCGACGAGAGTCTCGGGGCCGTCGAGGCTGTCGGGCGGCGCGGTCATGCGACCCCCGCCCGCAGGCAATCGTGGATGTGCAGGATGCCGAGCGGGCGCTTCTGCTCGTCGACGGCGAACAGGCTGGTGATCGACAGCGCGTTCATCTGGCCGAGCGCCTCGGCGGCGAGCGCCTGCGGGCGGATCGTCTTGGGCCGCGCGCTCATCACCGCGTCGACGGCGGCGCGCAGCATGTCGTCGCCCATGTGGCGCCGCAGGTCGCCGTCGGTGACGATGCCGGCAAGCCTGCCGGAATCGTCGACGACGCCGACGCAGCCGAAGCTCTTCGCCGTCATCACCAGGATCGCCTCGGCCATGGCGGTGCCGCGCTTGACCAGCGGCATCGCCTCGCCGGCGTGCATGATGTCGGTGACGCGCAGCAGCTGCCGGCCGAGATGGCCGCCGGGATGCAGCATCTGGAAATCGCTCGCCGAGAAGCCCTTGCGCTCGAGCAGCGCCACGGCGAGCGCGTCGCCCAGCGCCATCATCATCGTCGTCGAGGTGGTGGGCGCGAGCCCCATCGAGCAGGCCTCGGCGCTGGCCGGCAGCAGCAGGGTCACGTCCGCCGCCTCGGCCAGCGTGCTGTTGCCGCGCCGGGTCATGGCGACGAGCGGATTGCGGAAGCGCTTGGCGTAGGCGACGATGTCGGCGAGCTCGGCGGTCGCGCCGGAATTGGACAGCGCCAGCACCGCGTCGTTCTCGGCGATCATGCCGAGATCGCCGTGGCTCGCCTCGCCGGGATGGACGAACTGCGCCGGCGTTCCGGTCGACGACAAGGTGGCGGCGATCTTGCGCGCGACATGGCCGCTCTTGCCCATGCCGGTGACGGTGACGCGGCCCTTGACCCCGGCCAGAATCTCGACCGCGCCGGTGAAGGCGCCGTCGAGGCTCGCGAGCAACGCCTCGAGCCCGGCGATCTCGGTGCGCAGCACCCGCCGGGCGACGTCGGCGTCGGTCGCCTTGTTCAACACGCGGGCCAAGGGGCTCCCCTCCAATCCGGCAATCACATGCAGGCCGTGAGGTCCGCGGGCATGATATGGCGGCACTATGCCCATTCATCCCTGAATGTCAACGAATTGGGGCAATGTTGCCGTTTTGTGCCAGGGGCCGGAACCGCCGGTGACACGACGCGGCAACCCGTCCGCGCGGCGCGTTCGGACTTGCCGCTCAATGGGCGAAGATGTCTTCGGCGGCCCAGCCGTCGAGATCGAGCTGCGCCCGGCTCGGCAGAAAGTCGAAACAGGCCTGGGCCAGCGCGGTGCGGCCCTCGCGGGCGAGCATCGCGTCGAGCTTCGCCTTCAGCGCGTGCAGATGCAGCACGTCCGAGGCGGCATAGCGCAGCTGCTCGTCGCTGAGCTCGCTGGCGCCCCAATCCGAGGATTGCTGCTGCTTCGACAGCTCGACGCCGAGCAGGTCGCGCACCAGGTCCTTGAGCCCGTGCCGGTCGGTGAAGGTGCGGGTGAGGCGCGAGGCGATCTTGGTGCAGTAGATCGGGCTCGGCGGCACGCCGAGATAGCGCTGCAGCATGGCGATGTCGAAGCGGGCGAAATGGAAGATCTTCAGCACGGCCGGGTCGGCGAGCAGCGCCTTGAGCCGCGGCGCCTCATAGGCGTCCTTGGCGAACTGGACCAGATGGGAGACGCCGTCGCCGGCCGAGAGCTGCACCAGGCACAGCCGGTCGCGATGCGGATCGAGGCCCATCGTCTCGGTGTCGACGGCGACGCTGGCGCCGAATCCGACGCCCGCCGGCAGGTCGCCGTGATGAAGATGGATGCTCACCGGAGCCGTCACCTGCGTGGCGTCGCGACGGGGAATGGTGCCCAGGAGAAGACTCGAACTTCCACGACCTTTCGGCCACTAGAACCTGAATCTAGCGCGTCTACCAATTCCGCCACCTGGGCAAGCCCGCCCTGTGCTTAAGCAAGGGGGGCGGCGATGTCAATGACGAGCTGTCAGCTTTCAGCCGTCGGCCGTCGGCTTTCAGCCCTCTGCCGACGGCTGAAAGCTGATAGCTGACAGCCTCTCCACGCCTGGTGTATAGACCAGCGCTCCCACAGGGAGGGACCGCACCATGCGCCTTCGCCGTGTCACCGTCTTCGGCGCCTCGGGCTTCATCGGGCGCTACATCGTCAAGCGTCTCGCCCGGCGCGGCGCGGTCGTCGCCGCGGTGAGCCGGCATGCGACGCGCGCCGGCTTTCTGCGGCCGATGGGCGATGTCGGCCAAGTGGTCGCGCTCGATGCGAGCCTGACCGACGAGACGCGGCTCGCCGCCGCCCTGGCCGGGGCGGATGCGGTGATCTGCGCCGCCGGCATCCTCTACGAGCGCGGCCGGCAGCGTTTCGACACGGTCCATCATCGGGGCCCGGCGCTGCTGGCGCGGCTCGCCGCGGCGGCGGGCGCCAAGCGCTTCGTCCATCTCTCGGCGATCGGCGCCGACCCCGCCGCGCCGGCCGCCTATGCCCGTTCCAAGGCGGCGGGCGAGGCGGCGGTGCGCGCTGCCTTCCCGGCGGCGACGATCCTGCGCCCCTCGGTCGTGTTCGGGCCGGAGGACGATTTCTTCAACCGCTTCGCCGCGCTGGCGCGCTATTCGCCGGTGCTGCCGCTGATCGGCGGCGGCCGGACGCGATTCCAGCCGATCTATGTCGGCGACGTCGCCGATGCGGCGATGGCGGCGCTGGAACGGCCGGACGCGACTGGCCGGACCTACGAGCTGGGCGGACCCGAAGTGCTGAGCTTCAGGGAGCTGATGGAGCTGACCTTGCGCGAGGTCGACCGGCGGCGCGTGCTGGTCAACGTACCCTTCGCCCTGGCCATGCTCCAGGCGGCCTTCCTGGAATGGCTGCCGCGGCCGCCCTTGACGCGCGATCAGGTGAGGCTGCTGCGGCGCGACAATGTCGTGGCAGCGGATGCTGCCGGGCTGGCCGCGCTCGGCCTCGCGCCCACCGGGCTTGAGCTGGTGCTGCCCACCTATCTCGACCGCTTCCGTCGCCATAGCCGCTGGCGCACCGCGCCGGCCGCTTCCTCAAACGGCTGATCCCCGCGCCGCGGGGCCGCGCTTCGGCCGCTCCGGGGCGCCAAGC
This sequence comes from Alphaproteobacteria bacterium, assembly GCA_030040495.1. Lineage (GTDB taxonomy): Bacteria > Pseudomonadota > Alphaproteobacteria > ATCC43930 > CGMCC-115725 > DAHUYF01. The sequence goes on along the minus strand of JASHTP010000335.1, from coordinate 640 downwards.
TGCTGTCGCAGCGGCGAAATTTTAGTCTCAATACGGATCTAATTATTCCGAAGATTGGCTCCTAGCGGGCGCTACCGGCCGCTATCAGGCAAGGATCAACAAAAAAGGTAAAATAAGTTGACCTAAAGATCGGCAAGCGCCATGATCAGTCATCCCATAGCAAGAAACTTGCCGCTGCCGTGACGGCCGGCGCGGCGCCGGGTCGAGGAACGGATCGTGACGCGACTTCTGCAATTCCCGTACCTGGGCAAGGCCATGCCGGCGAAGCGCGCGGCCGGCGATCGGCGCGACGATTTCCGCGAGATCTATGGCGAGTTCACCGCCACCGCGGCGCAACAGCAGGCAAGCCGCTGCTCGCAATGCGGCATCCCCTATTGCCAGGTGCATTGCCCGCTGGGCAACAACATCCCGGACTGGCTGATGCTGACGGCCGAGGGCCGGCTGCAAGAGGCCTACGAGCTCGCCGCCAGCACCAACTCGATGCCGGAAGTGTGCGGCCGCATCTGCCCGCAGGACCGGCTCTGCGAAGGCAATTGCGTCATCGAGCAGGGCTTCGCCTCGGTGAGCATCGGCGCGGTCGAAAAATTCATCACCGAGACCGCCTTTGCCGAGGGCTGGGTGGCGCCGCCCAAGCCCGCGC
>JASHTP010000334.1 GCA_030040495.1 Alphaproteobacteria bacterium | reverse complement strand
CAATCTCGGCAATGCGCTGCACGCGCTCGGCCGCTACGCCGAGGCCGTCGCCAGCTACGAGGCCGTCCTCGCCCAGCGGCCGGGCTACGCCACCGCGCATTACAATCTGGGCATCTCGCTGCAGGCGCTCGGCCGGCAGGAAGAGGCCGTCGCGCACTACCGGCAGGCGATCGCGCTCAAGCCCGACTACGCCGAGGCCCGGGGCAATCTCGGCGTCGCGCTCCAGGCGCTCGGGCGTCACCCGGAAGCGATCGCCTGCTACGAGCAGGCGCTGGCGCTCAGGCCCGACGACGCCGCGGCGCACAACAATCTCGGCACCGCCTTGCGCTCGGTCGGCCGCCTCGACGCCGCGCTCGAGCATCACATCAGGGCGCTGTCGATCGATCCCGGCCGCGTCTCGGCCTACAACAATCTCGGCCTCACGCTCCACGCGCTCGGCCGCTGGGACGAGGCGATCGCCGCCTATGCCAAGGCGCTGTCGCTCGACCCGCAGAACGCCGACGCCCATTGCTATCTCGGCGACACGCTGCAGGCGCTGGCGCGCCCGGAAGAGGCCGCCGCGTCCTACCGGAAGGCGCTGGCGATCAGGCCGGACCACGCCGAGGCGCGCAACAATCTCGGCAACGCGCTGCAGGCGCTGGGGCGTGCGGACGAGGCGATCGCCAGCTACGAGGCGGCGCTGGCGCTGCGTCCGGACCGCGCCGACATCCACAACAATCTCGGCGCCGCGCTGGAGTCGATCGGCCGGATCGACGAGGCGCGGCAGGCCTATGAGCGGGCGGTGGCGCTGGCGCCGAAGCGAGCGGCCTTCCATCGCAGCCTGGTCGAGCTCGCGCCGGTCCGGCCCGGCGATCCGCGGCTCCCGGCGCTGGAGGCGCTGGCAGCGGACGCGAGCCTGCCGGAAAGCGAGCAGATCGAGCTCAATTTCGCCCTGGGCAAGGCGCTGGCGGATCTCGGCCGGCATGAAGAGGCCTTCCGCCGTTATCTCCAAGGCAATGCGCTCAAGCGGTCGCGGATCGTCTATGACGAGGCGGCGCTGCGCCAATTCGACCGCATCCGCACGGTCTTCAGCGCCGACCTGATGCGCGCCAGAGAGGGTGTCGGCGAGCCGTCGCCGGTGCCGGTGTTCGTGCTCGGCATGCCGCGCTCGGGCACTACGCTGGTCGAGCAGATCCTGGCGAGCCACCCGCAGATCTTCGGTGCGGGCGAGCTGATGGAGCTCGACACTCTGGTGGCGCGCCTCGGCGGCGCGGCGGGCGCCGCCGCCTATCCCGACATCGTCCCCGAGCTGACCGGCGAGGCGCTGCGGCGGCTCGGCGCCGAGTATGTCGAGCGCCTGCGCCGCCGGGCGCCGACGGCGGCGCGGATCACCGACAAGATGCCGGCGAACTTCCGCTTCATCGGCCTGATCCATCTGGCGCTGCCCCAGGCGCGCATCGTCCATCTGCGCCGCGATCCCGTCGACACCTGCTTTTCCTGCTTCACCCGGCTGTTCGCGCATGACCAGCCGCACACCTACGATTTGCGCGAGCTCGGCCGCTACTACCGCGCCTATGCGGCGCTGATGGAGCATTGGCGCAAGGGGCTGCCGCCGGGCGCGATGCTCGAGGTGAGCTACGAGAGCGTGGTCGCCGATCTCGAGACCGAGGCGCGCCGCATCCTGGCGCATTGCGGCCTCGCCTGGGACGATGCCTGCCTCGCCTACTACCGGACGAAGCGGCCGGTGCGGACGGCCAGCGCCAGCCAGGTGCGCCAGCCGATCTATCGGAGCTCGATCGGCCGCTGGCGTCCCTACCGCGAGTGGCTGAAGCCGCTCCTCGACGAGCTCGGCGTCGAGGGCGAGGCGCCGCGCGGCGGCTGACTTCGTCGCCGCGTTCCGGCGGACGCCGCGCCCGGATGTTTCACGGGAAACAAGGTCGGGGATACCGCTCCCTCACCGGCGCGCCAGAGCGCAGCCATGGTCCTGGAGCGACTCGCTGCTGGCCATGTCGCCGCGCGTGAGGTCGGCGCGGTCGGCGAGCAGGATGAAGCCCGCCTTGCCGGCGAACTCGGCGCCGGTGAGGAAGAGGGTATAGCTCGCCATATGCCGGCGCGCGTCGGGCGCGGCTTCGGCCACCAGGAGAAACGGGTTGGTGCCGGCGAGATCGGGCGACAGCAGCCGGCGGGCGAGGTAGGTGTGGCCGGCGAGCGGCGTCGGGAAGGGCCGCCAGCTCTCGCCGATCGTGGCGCGCGCCCCCTGCAGCGCGGCGCGGACATCCTCGCGCACGCAATCGACATGGATGTGCAGCTGGTTCTGGCTGCGGCCATAGTAGGAATTGACGGCGAGCGAGAGATCCTCGCGCGCCAGCGGCACCGGCAGCTGCGCCTGGACGAAGCGCCGCGCCGCCCAGGCGTCGGCGAGATAGGGCGGCGCGCCGGGCGCGAGCAGCGCCGGGTCTTCGATGCCGGAAAGCCGCGCCGTGGGCAGCACCAGGAACTGGCTGCGGCCGCTAATGTCCTTCAGCACGACATAGCCCCGCGCCTCGCCGGCCGAGAGATCGACCAGGGCGCAGGGCGCGGGATCGTGGCGCTGAACCTGGTCGGGGACGCAGCGGTCATGGACGATGTGCCAGAGCGCCGAGGGATCGGCGGCCGAGGCCGGCGCGGCGGCGGCGAGCAGCAGGAGCGCAAGCACCAGGGATCGGCGGACGGCGGGTGCGGTCATGGCGGGGTCACGCGGGAGCGGCCGGGATTGGGCCGGTACCGCCATGCTAGCACGGCACCCCTTGGCGGCGGCGGCGGATCGGGTAGGCTCGTGCAACCGGCCGGAACGAGCCGGCGCGAGGGAAAGGGACGCGATGAGCGACAAGCCGATCTCGGCGGACTCTCACGTCACGGAGCCGCCGAACTGCTATCTCGACCATATCGAGCCGCGCTTTCGCGAGCGCGCGCCGCATCTGGCGCATTCGCCGCAGCATGGCGACATCTTCGTCATCGAGGGGCTCGAGCAGCCGATCCCGATGGGGCTGGTGGCCGCCGCCGGCAAGGACCCGCGCAGCTTGCGCATGAGCGGCGCCAAGTTCGAGGAACTGCATCGCGGCGGCTGGGACCCGGCGGCGCGGCTCGCCGACCAGGACCGCGACGGCATCGCGGCGGAAGTGCTCTACCCCACGGTCGGCATGATGCTCTGCAACCATCCCGACTTCGACTACAAGCAGGCCTGCTTCGACGCCTATAACCGCTGGCTCCAGGAATATTGCGCGGCGGCGCCCGACCGGCTCTTCGGCCACGCCCAGACCTCGATGCGCTCGGTCGAGGACGGCATCGCCGATCTCGAGCGCGCCAAGGCGATGGGCTTCATCGGCGTGATGATGCCGGGCGACCCCAAGCTCGAGGATTACGACCACCCGATCTACGATCCCTTCTACGAGGCGGCGGCGGCGCTCGACATGCCGCTCTCCTTTCACATCCTGACCTCGAAGGCCGACCGGCTGACGGCGCGGCGCGGCCCGCGCATCAACAGCTTCCAGGCGGTGATCCGCGGCTGCCAGGACATCATCGGCACCTTCATCTTCGGCCGCGTCTTCGAGCGCCATCCGCGCCTCAAGCTGGTCTGCGTCGAGGCCGATGCGGGCTGGGCGCCGCATTTCATGTATCGCATGGACCACGCCTACAAGCGCCACCGCTACTGGCTCAAATGCGAGGAGATGCAGCGGCTGCCGAGCGAGTATTTCGCCGAGAACGTCTATCTCACCTTCCAGGACGACTGGACGGCGTTCGACGCGGTGAAGCGCTGCAACCCGCGCCGGCTGATGTGGGCCAACGACTTCCCGCACAGCGATTCGACCTGGCCGTGGAGCCAGGAGATGCTCGCCGAGCACACCGCGTCGCTCAGCGCCGAGCAGAAGCGCTGGATCCTGCGCGACAATGTCGTGGCGCTCTATCATCTCGAGGAGCGGCTGCGGCCGCAGTGAGCGCCCCGCAGGCGCCGACGCAGGAGGCTCGGAAGTGACCGACCGCGAGATCGTCGCCAGCGGCGGCTGCCAGTGCGGCGCGGTACGCTATGCGCTCTATGCCGCGCCGGAAGGCAGCGTCTGCCATTGCCGCATGTGCCAGAAGGCGACCGGCGGGCTCTTCGCCGCGCTGGCGAAGCTCGCCAAGGCGGATCTGGTGTGGACGCGCGGCGCGCCCGCTTCCTTCCGCAGCTCCGGCGCCGCCTTCCGCGATTTCTGCGCCCAGTGCGGCACGCCGCTCGCCTTCCGCTATCTCGACGCGCCGCACATGGAAGTGACGATCGGCAGCCTCGACCATCCCGAGCGCGTGCCGGTGATCCAGAATTTCGGCGTCGAGAGAAGGCTGCCGAGCGTCGCGGATTTGGCGCCGGGGCGGCTTCCCGACAAGACCACCGCAGCGATCGCCAGCGCCACGCGAGACCTGAGCAGCCGCCAGCACCCCGATTTCGACACGGCGCCCGACTGGCGGCCGCCGGCCTGAGCGCGCCGCGCTCGTCAAGCGAAAAGCGCCGGGAGGGGTCCTGCTCCACTGGAACAGCCCAGTGGCGCATTTTTCGCCAACGCATCCCGTGCGGATGCGACAGTCCTCGCGCTTCGCAGCGATCGATCGCCGCGGCGGCAGTGCGCGATTCACAATGTCAAAGAGCCGACAGCAAACGCTAGCACGGGACCCCTTGCGGGCGTGAGGCTCTCGTGCGGTTGCACTTCCGCCGCGCCGTCTTTCCCGCCACCGCCTCGCTTTTCGCCAGGGCCTCGCGCGCGGGCTGGTAAAGGATTCCTCAACCCGCTATGGCCATGCTGACACGACAGCGAGGGGAGTCGCGGTG
>JASHTP010000333.1 GCA_030040495.1 Alphaproteobacteria bacterium | reverse complement strand
CGCGCCGCCAAGCTGCGCCCCGACCTCGCCCCGGTCCATGCCAATCTCGGCAACGTGCTCTACGCGCTGCGCCGCTGGGACGAGGCGGTGGCGAGCCATCGCCGCGCGCTGGCGCTGACGCCGAACGCGGCGGAGGCGCATCGCAATCTCGGCATCGCGCTGCACGAGGCCGGCGATCTCCTGGGCTCGATCGACTGTTTCCGCCGCGCGGTCGCGCTCAAGCCGCACTGGCCCAAGGCGCTGCAAAGCCTCGCCAACAGCCTGATGGAGCATGGCGACTGGCGCGCCGCGATCGAGATCTGCGACGCCTGGCTCAAGCTGGTGCCGGCCAATGTCGAGGCGCTCGGTCTCAAGGCGGTGGCGCTCGAGGAGCTCGGCGACCGCGCCGGCGCGCGCTATCTCGTCGATTTCGAGCGTTTCGTCCGCATGATCGAGTTCTCGACGCCGCCCGAAGGCTTCGCCGGCATGGCGGAGTTCAACGCGGCGCTGGCGCGCCATGCGCTCGAGCACCCGACGCTCAAGGTGCCGCCCGAGACCGATCCGCGCTACCACTGCGCCACCTTGCGCATCACCGAGGAATTCCTCGCCGAGCCCAAGGGGCCGGCAGCTCCGTTCGAGCGGATGATCGAGCGCGCCGCTTCGGACTACATCCGCGATCTCGCGCGGCTCGATCCGGCGCATCCCTTCCTGGTCAATCCGCCGCGGCGCTGGCAGCTGACCTCCTGGGCGGCGGTGCTCGACGGGCAGGGCAATCTCAACCCGCACGTCCACTATGCCGGCTACATCAGCGGCGTCTACTACCCCAAGATACCGGAGCCGATCGGCGCGCAAGGCGAAGGCCAGGCCGGCTGGTTCCAGTTCGGCGGCAATCCCGAGCGCTTCCCCTGCAAGACCGTGCCGGAGACGCGGGCGATCCGGCCGCGCGAGGGGCTGATGCTGCTCTTCCCGTCCTATTTCTATCACCGCACCGTGCCGTTCACCGCTCCCGAGCCGCGCGTCTCCATCGCCTTCGACGCGATTCCGGCCGCCTGAGGCGCATTGTCCTGCCGGCGGACGAATTTAGCGCCGAGGACGCCGAGGTTGCGCCAAGGGCGCAGAGGAGCGCGGCAGGACGCGCTGGCGCCCTCCGCGAATCCTCCGCTTCCTCTGCGCTAAGCCTTCGTTTGCTGGATAAGCTCTTCGAGCGCCCGGCATACGCGCGCGACGACGCCGTCCCAGTCGCCGATCGAGCTTTGGCGGAAGAGCCGCGCGGTCGGGTACCAGAGACTGTCAGGCCGGTCGCGGAACCAGCGGAAATCCGCCGAGAAGGGCAGCATCACCCACATCGGCCGGCCGAGGCCGCCGGCGAGATGCGCGACCGAGGTGCAGATGGTGATGACGAGATCGAGCTCGCATGCTGCCGCCGCCGTGTCGGCGAAATCGGCGAGACGGTCGCCGAGGACCGTGACCCCAGCGAGCCCTTGCAGGATCTCGGCGTCGCCCGGGCGCAGATCCTTCTGCAGCGCGAAGAAGCTCGCGCCCGGCGTCTGGAACAGCGGCACCAGGTGCTTGAGCGGCATGGTGCGGCGGCGATCGAAGCGGTTCGCGGGATTGCCGGCCCAGGCGACGCCGATGCGCGGCCGGGCGCGCGCGCCGATCACCGGCTGCCAGCGCGCGGTCCGCTCGGCCGCCGCGGCGAGATAGGGGATTTGCGCGGGGATCGTCTCGAGCGTGGTGCCGAAGGCGAGCGGCAGGCTCAGCAGCGGCGAGTGGAGGTCGAAAGGCGGCAGCGCCTCGCCCTGCGCGAGGATGGCGGCGACGCCCGGCAGGCCGGCCAACAGCGGCACCAGCGGCCGCTGCACCTCGAGCACCACGCGCCCGCCGCGCGCCGCCACCATCGGCACGTAACGGGCGAACTGCAAGGTGTCGCCGAGTCCCTGCTCGGCATGGAGCAGGATGGTCTTGCCGTCGAGCGCCTCGCCCTGCCATTGCGGCTGCGCGAACTCGCGCCGGCGCTGGCCGGTCCCGTCGGCGCTCCAGCGCGCCTCGTAGTGCCGCCAGCCGGCGGCGAAATCGCCGATGGCGAGGTGGGCCAGCGCTTCGTTCCACTGCGCCGTGCCGCGTTCCGGCTGCAACGCCCGCGCCCGCTCGTGGCAGGCGATCGCCGCCTCGTGCCGATTGAGCGCCTGCAGCGCATTGCCGAGATTGTTGAGCGCCTCGGCATAGTCCGGCCGCGCCGCCAGCGCCGCTTCGAAGCGCCCCACCGCCTCGTCGAGGCGATCCAGCGTCTGCAGCGCGTTGCCGAGATTGTTGAGCGCGTCGGGGTAGCCGGGCCGCGCCGCCAGCGCTCGCTCGTAGGGCGCGACCGCCGCCTCGAAACGGCCGAGCGCCTGCAGCGCATTGCCGAGATTGTAGTGCGCCTCGGCATAGCCCGGCCGGAGCGCCGTCGCCTTCTCGTAATGCGGGATCGCCGCCTCGTGCCGGTCGAGCGCGCGCAGCGCATTGCCGAGATTGTTGTAAGCCTCGGCGAAGCCGGGCTCGATCGCCACCGCGCGCTCGAAATGCGCCACCGCGTCCTGCGGCCGCCCCAGCGCCTGGAGCGTCACGCCGAGATTGTTGTGGGCGTCGGCGAGATCGGGCTTGAGCGCCAGCGCCCGCTCGTGATGGGCGACGGCCTCGGCCGGCCGCCCCAGCGCCTGCAGCGCATGGCCGAGATTGGTGTGCGCCGCGGCGAGGCCGGGCTCGAGCGCAAGCGCGCGCTGGTAGCGCTCGACCGCCTCTTCGTAGCGGCCGAGCGCTTCCAGCATGTTGCCGAGATCGTTGTGCGCGCCGGCGAGCCGCGGATTCTGGTTGAGGGCGCGGCGCATCAGCCGCACCGCCTCCTCGAGGTCGCCGCGCCGGCTGCGGACGATGGCGAGGCCGTAGAGCGTGGCGAAATGATTGCGGTCGCGGCCGAGCACCGCGCGATAGAGCCGCTCGGCCTCCGCCAGGCGGCCCTGCTGCAGCAGCAGGAAGGCCTGCTGCAACGCCTGCGCGGGCGCCGCGGTCATCGCCACTAGCGTCGCGCCTTGCGGTACCAGTCGAGGATCTCCTCGCCGGTCCAGAAGACCACGCCCGGATGGCCCTTCGCGTAGTCGAGAAAGGCTTCGAGATATTTGATCCGGTGCGGCGCGCCGGTGATGTAGGGATGGATGGCGATCGACAGGATCTTGGCGCGCTCGGCGCTTTCGAGATAGAGCCGGTCGAACTGGTCGGTCGAGCGCTTGAGCAGCTCGTCGGCGCGGTGGTGCTGCACGATCATCATCGGGATGTCGTTGAGCTCCACCGTGTAGGGCAGGGTGACGAGCCCGCCCTTCGCCGTCGCGATCTCGGTCGGCTCGTCGTCATAGACCCAGTCGCCGATATACTGCACGCCCGCCTCGGCCAGCAGCTCCGGCGTCTCGTAGGTCTCGGTCAGCCCCGGGCCGAGCCAGCCCACCGGCCGCTTGCCGGTGAATTTCTGCAGCAGGTCGAGCGATTGGCGGATGGTGGCGCGCTGATCCTCGAGCTTGTGGATCGGCCCCTGCACATAGCTGTGGCCCATGAACTCCCAGCCGCGCTCCTTGGCCGCCGATGCCACGCGCGGATAGCTCTCCACCACCTTGGCGTTGATCGACAGCGTGCCGCGGGCGCCGATGCGGTCGAAGGCGGCGAGAAAGCGCCAGACGCCGACTCGCATGCCGTATTCGTGCCAGCTCCAGTTGGGCACGTCGGGGATCAGCGGCACGCCGGTCGGCGCCGGCAGCACCTGGCGCGCCATCGGCCGCTCGATCTCCCATTCCTCGAGATTGATGATCGGCCAGACCACCAGGCGCGCGCCGTCGGGCAGGCGCAACGCCGGCCGGTCGACGATGGCGGAATAGGCGACGCGCTCGCGCGGCTTCATGACGGGGCTCGCTGCTGGGATCAAGCCGGGCGGCCAGCATATCCCGCCCGCACCGCTCGGCAAGCCTGGCGCCGGATCGCGCTTCGGTGGTCAGCGGCCGCGCCCGTTGGTGAGGGGATAGCCCGGGATCGGCGTGCCGTAGACCGCGTCCACGGGCTCGCCCGCGCCGTTGCGCGGCGTGCCCGGAGCAAAGATCGGCGTCGCTTCGGCGCAGCCGCCGAGCAGGATCGCCATGCCGGCCAGCATCAGCGCGGCGCAAGCGCGCGAGATCGTTCGCATCGGCATCGCCGCCGCTCCAT
>JASHTP010000332.1 GCA_030040495.1 Alphaproteobacteria bacterium | reverse complement strand
GACTGAGCCCGGCGCTGCTCGACGGCGCCGGGCTCGTCATCGACGCGATCTTCGGCGCGGGCCTCGCGCGCGACGTCGACGGCGTGGCGCGCGCGACGATCGAGGCCATGGCGGCGGCGAAGCTGCCGATCGTCGCGGTCGATGTGCCGAGCGGGCTCGACGGCGCCAGCGGCGCGGTGCGGGGCGCGGCGGCGCCGGCTTCGGTCACCGTCACTTTCTTCCGCAAGAAGCCCGGGCATCTGCTGCTGCCGGGCCGCGCGATCTGCGGCGAGCTGGTGCTGGTCGATATCGGCATTCCGGCCCGCCTGCTCGAAGCGATCGCGCCCAGGACGCATGAGAACGATCCCGCGCTCTGGCTCGATTCCTATCCCTGGCCGCGGCTCGAGGGGCACAAATACGCGCGCGGCCATGCGCTGATCGCCGGCGGCGCGGTGATGACCGGCGCGGCGCGACTAGCCGCGCGGAGCGCGCTGCGCATCGGCGCCGGCCTCGTCACTCTCGCCGCGCCCGTCGCCGCCTGGCCGGTCTATGCCGCGGCGCTCACCGGAATCATCGTCCGGCCGGTGGCGGACGAGGCGGGCTTCGCCGAGCTCCTCGCCGACGAGCGGCGCAATGCCATCCTGGTCGGTCCCGGCGCGGGGGTTTCGCCGGCGACGCGCGCATCAGTGCAGGCGGCATTGGCGACAAAGCGCGCCGTGGTGCTCGATGCCGACGCGCTGACGGTCTTCGCCGACCAGCCCGCTTCGCTCTTCGCCGCCATCGCCGGTCCTTGCGTGCTGACGCCGCACGAGGGCGAGTTTCGCCGTCTTTTCGCCGGCGCCGGCGACAAGCTTGTGCGGGCGCGCGCGGCGGCGCGGCAGAGCGGCGCGGTGGTGCTGCTCAAAGGCGCGGATACGGTGATCGCCGCCCCCGACGGTCGCGCCGCCATCAACGCCAATGCGCCGCCCGATCTCGCCACCGCCGGCAGCGGCGACGTGCTGAGCGGGCTCGTCACCGGCCTCCTGGCGCAGGGCCTCGACTCCTTCCGCGCCGCCGCCGCCGCCTGCTGGCTCCATGGCGAGGCGGCCGCGAGCTTCGGGCCGGGACTCATTGCCGAGGATCTCGTCGACGCCCTGCCGGCGGCACTGCGCGGGCTCAAAGACCGGCTCGAACGGCCCGCGGCCGGCTGATCGCGTCACCAAACCGCAACGCCGACGCGCGGCCTTGCCAGCCAGCGAGGCCCGCGGTATCGGAAAGGGCCATGAGCGACCGCAACAGCCTCCTCGACGCCGTCGTCGACCGCACCCTCGGCAATCTGCGCTCGTTGCGTTCGGCCTGGCGCGACATCGCCGCTCAGGCGCGCGGTGCCATTGGCGGCGCGCCGCGCCCCGACCTCTCGCGCGAGGATACCGGGCGGCTGCGCCGGCAACTGCGCGACTGTCTCGAGGCGCGCGGCGGGGCGGTGTCGAGCCGGGCGCGCGCCGCCGAACTCGGCCGCACCTATCTGGCGCTCAACGGCACCGGCCGCGAGCGCTTCCTCAAGCTGCTGGCCACCGAGTTCGACATCGACCATGGCGCGGTGGCGGCGCTCGGCGAAAGGCTGGTGCGCGCCGACGACGATGGCGAGCGGCGCAAGGCGGAACGCGAGCTGCGCGCGGCGCTGGAGCCGCCGCGGATCAAGCTGCTGACCCATTTCAACGCGCTGCCCGAAGGCGTCAAGTTCCTGGTCGACATGCGCGCCGAACTGATCCGGCTCGGCGCGCAGGACGCCGTGCTGTCGGGGCTCGAGCGCGACCTCAAGGCGCTGCTGGCAAGCTGGTTCGACGTGGGCTTCCTCGAGCTCCGGCGCATCACCTGGGAAGCGCCGGCGGCGCTGCTGGAGAAGCTCATCGTCTACGAGGCGGTGCACGAGATCCGCAGCTGGACCGACCTCAAGAACCGGCTCGAGGCCGACCGGCGCTGCTTCGCCTACTTCCATCCGCGCATGCCGCAGGAGCCGCTCATCTTCGTCGAGGTGGCGCTGGTCAAGGGCATGTCCGACAACGTCCAGTCGCTGCTCGACGAAAGCGCGCCGGTGGCCGATCCCACCGAGGCCGACACCGCGATCTTCTATTCGATCTCCAACTGCCAGCGCGGTCTCGCCGGCATCAGCCTCGGCGACTTCCTGATCAAGCGCGTGGTCGACAGCCTCGCCGCCGAACTGCCGCACCTCAAGACCTATGCCACCTTGTCGCCGATCCCCGGCTTCCGCGCCTGGCTCGACAAGCGTATCCCGGAGGAGGGCGAAGCGCTGCTCACCCCGGCCGAGCGCAAGACGATGCAGCAGCTCCTGCCGCGCGACCTCGCGACGCAGGGGATCGGCGACCTGCTGGGGCGGCCGCGCTGGTATGCCGAGGAGCCGGTGGCGCAAGCGCTCAAGCCGGCGCTGCTGCGCCTCGCCGCACGCTATCTGCTGACCGAGAAGACGCCCCGGGGACGGGCGCTCGATCCGGTGGCGCATTTCCACCTGACCAATGGCGCCCGTATGGAGCGGCTCAATTGGCTCGCCGACCTATCCCCCAAAGGGGTACAGCAATCGGCCGGGATCATGATCAACTATCTCTATCGGCTGGCCGAGATCGAAAGTAACCATGAGGCCTATAACGGCGAAGGGCAGGTGGCGGCCTCGAACGGCCTTGCGCGCCAGGTCAAAACCTGATTTTCCTTTTGACCTCCGCGTTTCGTCGGAAATTCCTGCCAGGAAACGATAAAATGCCGCGCGAAAGGCCGATTTTTCGTTCTTGATTAACTTTTGCGGGGTAGGGTCGATATCGTTGCATTCCAGCCTAGTCGCGGGGCAGCGATGTCGTTCTTCAAGCTCTGGGTAAAGGAAGAGTCCCAGGCCACCGTCGAGCCCGGCAATCGGTTTTGCCGCCGCCGGCGCGACCACGTGACCGAAACCGCCACCGTGCTCGAGTTGCGCGCCGACCCCTTCGGCATTCCGCACGTCCACTTCACCCTGGCCTTCGAGCAGCCTTCGCAAGGCTCGGTCTATGAGGGCCTGCGCGTCCTGGCGCTGCGCACCTTCGTCGACGCCTATCCCGAGCGCGTTGCCTAGGCGAACGCCATAGGCGTTCGTCCGCTGCGGCCACAGCGGTTGCATCAGCAACCGCGAGAGCCGCCCCTCTCCGTCTCGCTTCCTTCCCTGTAGCACCCCCCTCGACCCCGAGCTTCCTCCGGAGCGAAGAGCGGGAAGACGGCCCGGCTTCGGCGGGTGGTTCTCCGCCGCTGCCGTTCTTCTTATACTGTGCGTCCAAGCCTTGGCCCGTTCAGGAGGCTGCTATGGCCGCACCCTCGTCCCGGCCCGCTGCATTTCCGACCCGCTCCCCCCAGGTGCCGCTTGTCCAGGCCGACCGGCTGAGCCTGCTGCAGGCGCTGGAGCGCAAGGTGCTGTGGCTCTCGTCCTGGACGATCCACAACGCCAACCATCTCCGCCCCAACCGCGACGGGCTCAAGGTCGGCGGCCACCAGGCGTCGAGCGCCTCCTGCGTAACCTTGCTGACGGCGCTCTATCTCGACGTGCTGCGGCCGCAGGACCGGGTGGCGGTCAAGCCGCATGCAAGCCCCGTCTATCATGCGATCGAGTATCTGCTGGGGCGACAGCGCCTCGAGAAGTTGCAGGCCTTCCGCGCGCTCGGCGGCGCCCAATCCTACCCGTCGCGCACCAAGGATCGCGGCGATGTCGATTTCTCGACCGGCTCGGTCGGGCTCGGCGTCGCCGTCACCAGCTTCGCCGCGCTGGTGCAGGACTATGTCCGGCTCAAGGGGCTCATGCCGGAGGCGCGGCCGGCCGGCCGCATGGTGGCGGTGGTCGGCGACGCCGAGCTCGACGAAGGCAATGTCTTCGAGGCCATGCTCGAAGGCTGGAAGCACGATGTGCGCAATCTCTGGTGGGTGATCGACTACAACCGCCAGAGCCTCGACGCCGTGGTCAGCGACCGGCTTTTCAACCGCATCGACTCGCTGTTCAGCGCCATGGGCTGGCGCGTCGTCACGCTCAAATACGGCAAGAAGCTCGAAGCCGCCTTCGCCGGTCCGGACGGCGCGGCGCTGCGCGACTGGATCGACGCCTGCCCCAACTCGCTCTATTCGGCGCTCGTCTACAAGGGCGGCGAAGGCTGGCGCAAGCATCTCGAGGGCGATCTCGGCCACCTGCCGGGCGTCCGCGCCTTCCTCGCCGCGCATGACGATCAGAGCCTGCAAGCGGTCATGACCAACCTCGCCGGCCACGACATGGCGACCGTGCTCGACGCCTTCCATGCCGTCGAGGACGATCTGCCGACCTGCTTCATCGCCTACACCATCAAGGGCTTCGGCCTGCCTTTCGCCGGCCACAAGGACAATCATGCCGGCCTGATGAACGAGGCGCAGATGGCGGTGTTCCAGCGCGCCATGGGCGTGCCGGAGGGGCGCGAATGGGACCGCTTCGCCGGCCTCGAGCTGCCGGCGGAGACGCTGGAGCGGTTCCTCGCGGCGGTGCCGTTCGCGGCCGAGCCGCAGCGCCAGCTGCTCGCGCCGGCGGTGCCGGTGCCGACGGCGCTGCCGCTGCCGTCGGCGGCGCGGCTCTCGACCCAGGAGGGGTTCGGCCGCATCCTCAACGACCTCGCCGGCGGCGACAGCGAGCTCGCCCAGCGCATCGTCACCTGCTCGCCCGACGTCACCGTCTCGACCAATCTGGGCGGCTGGGTCAACCGGCGCGGCGTCTTCGACCGGCGCGAGCGCGCCGACGTGTTCCGCGACGAGAAGGTGATTTCGGCGCAGCGCTGGCAGATGTCGCCGCACGGCCAGCACATCGAACTCGGCATCGCCGAGCACAATCTCTTCCTGCTGCTCGCCGCGCTGGGCCTCTCCGCGCCGCTCTTCGGGGCGCGGCTGCTGCCGGTCGGCACGCTCTACGACCCCTTCATCAGCCGCGGCCTCGATGCCCTCAACTATGCCTGTTACCAGGATGCGCGCTTCATGGTGGTGGCGACGCCCTCGGGCATCACGCTCGCCCCCGAAGGCGGTGCGCACCAGTCGATCGGCACGCCGCTCATCGGCTTGGCGCAGGCCGGGCTCGCCAGCTTCGAGCCGGCCTTCGTCGACGAGCTCGCCGTGCTGCTGCGCTGGGGCTTCGCGCATCTTCAGGCCGAGGAGGGCGGCTCGGTCTATCTCCGCCTGTCGACGCGGCCGCTGGAGCAGCCGCGGCGCCCGATCGAGCCGCTCGCCGCCGACATCGTCGCCGGCGGCTATTGGCTGCGGCCGCCTTCGCCGGGGGCGGAGCTCGCGCTCTGCTACAGCGGCGCGGTCGCGCCGGAAACGATCGCCGCCCATGAAGCGCTGCTCGAGGACATTCCCGGCGCCGGCCTGCTCGCGGTGACCTCGGCCGACCGGCTCCATGCGGACTGGCTCGAAGGGCTCAGGACCGGCACGGGGAGCCACGTCGCGCGCCTGCTGGCGCCGCTCGCCGAGGATGCGGCTCTCGTCACCATCATCGACGGCCATCCCGCGACCTTGTCCTGGCTCGGCGCCGTGGCGCGCCACCGCGTCCACCCGCTGGGCGTCGAGCAGTTCGGCCAGTCGGGCGACATCCCCGACCTCTACCGCGTCTACCGCCTCGACGTCGACGCCGTCCTCGACGCCGCCGCGCGCGCCTGCCTGGAGCGGCGATGACGAAGGTCGATCAATGGGAGCCGAAGGGGGATTGGGGATGATGGAAGATGAGCGAGAAGATGAAGGCAGGCCCACGCAAGAGGCGCTGACCTTCAGCATCATCGAAGCCGTGATCAAGGTTCACGGAGCGCTCGGCCCCGGTTGTCCCGAGTCCGTCTACCGTCGAGCCCTCGTAATCGAGTTGAGAAAGCGAGCGCTGCCGGTCGAGGATGAGGTCGAGGTGGCGGTCGACCATGACGGGCAGGTCTTTGGCCGCGGCTGGCTCGACCTGGTGGTGGATCGCCGGGTCATCGTCGAACTCAAGACCGTCGAAGAGCTGGAGACCGCGCACTACGCTCAAGTCCGCTCGTATCTGAGAGCAACGGGTTTGCCCGTCGCTCTCTTGGTGAACTTCGCGAAGGAAAAGGCGGACTACAGGCGGATCGAACGAAACTGAGCCCTTCGCCCCCCGCATCCCCATATCCCCATTTGCCGGCGCGCCGGGCACGGCGCCGGCTCTTGCCTCACCGTCTTGCTGTGCTATGAAGCCGCCCTTGGCGGCGGGCGGGCGTGGCGGAATTGGTAGACGCACTGGATTTAGGTTCCAGCGACGCAAGTCGTGGGGGTTCAAATCCCTCCGCCCGCACCAGCCCAGAGGGTTCCACAGGCTCGAGCACCATGCAGATCACCGAGACCAGCACCGACGGCCTGAAGCACGAGTTCAAGGTCACCGTCGATGCGGACGATATCAGGACCCGCATCGAGCGGCGGCTCAATGAGATCGGCCAGCAGGTGAAGCTGCCCGGCTTCCGCCCGGGCAAGGTGCCCCTCAACGTGCTGCGCCAGCGCTATGGAAGCTCGGTGGTCGGCGAGGTGCTCGAGCGTGCCGTCAACGACACCTCGAACCAGGCGATGCGCGAGCACAAGCTGCGCCCGGCGCTGCAGCCCAAGGTCGAGATCGTCTCGTTCAACGAAGGCAAGGATCTCGAATATCGACTCGCGGTCGAGGTGCTGCCGGAGTTCGTGCCGATGAACTTCGCCGAGCTGAAGCTCGAGCGGCTGCGGCCGGAAGTGCCGGACAGCGAGATCGATCAGGCACTCGAGCGCATCGCGCGTCAGCAGCGCAAGAACGAGGCGGTCGACCGTCCGGCCGCGCCGGGCGACATCGTCGTCATCGACTTCACCGGCTCGATCGACGGGGTGGAATTCCCCGGCGGCAGCGGCAAGGGCCACCGGCTCGAGCTCGGCTCCAACCAGTTCATCCCCGGCTTCGAGGATCAGCTGGTCGGCGCCAAGGCCGACGAGCAGCGCACGGTCGAGGTGACCTTCCCCGCCGATTACGGCGCCGCCGACCTCGCCGGCAAGGCGGCGTCCTTCGCCGTCGAGGTCAAGGAAGTGCGCGAGGTGAAGCCGCAGCCGATCGACGACAGCCTGGCCGAGGCGGTGGGCATGGAGAACCTGCCGGGGCTGCGCGACGCGGTGCGCCAGCAGATCGAGCGCGACTATGGCAACATCGCGCATCAGCGGCTGAAGCGGCAGCTGCTTGACCGGCTGGCCGAGCGCCACCACTTCCCGGTGCCGCAGGGCATGGTCGATATCGAGTTCGACGTCATCTGGAAGCAGTTCGAAGCCGAGCGCGAGCGCGCCAAGCAGCAGGGGGTCGCCGAGCCCGAGGGCGGCAAGAGCGATGACGAGATCAAGGTCGAGTACCGCGCCATCGCCGAGCGGCGGGTGCGGCTCGGCCTGCTCCTTTCCGAAGTCGGCCGCAGCAACAATATCCAAGTGACGCCGGAGGAGCTCAACCGGGCACTGATGGAAGAGGCCCGCCGCTACCCCGGGCAGGAGCGACAGGTCGTTGAATACTATCGCAACCAGGCCGGGGCGCTCGACAATCTGCGGGCACCCATTTTCGAGAACAAGGTGATCGACTACATCCTCGAGATCGCCGAGGTCGCCGACCGCCCGGTCAGCATCGCGGAGCTGCTGAAGGACGACGACGAGGCGGAGGCGGGCGGGGGCGAGGCGGAGAAGCCCATTTAGCGGGCGGTGCGACGCGCGACGGGCGCGGCGCCGGCGGAATTCAAAGGTGACAGGAAATGGATCGGGACCCTAACGAGATCTACATGAACACGCTGGTGCCGATGGTGGTCGAGCAGACCAACCGCGGCGAGCGCGCCTATGACATCTATTCCCGTCTGCTGAAGGAGCGGATCATCTTCCTGGTCGGCCCGGTCAGTGACGGGGTCGCGAGCCTGATCTGCGCCCAGCTGCTGTTCCTCGAATCGGAGAATCCAAACAAGGATATCGCCTTCTACATCAATTCGCCGGGCGGGATCGTCACCTCGGGCCTGGCGATCTACGACACCATGCAATACATCCGCTCGCCCGTCGCCACTGTCTGCATCGGCCAGGCGGCGTCGATGGGCTCGCTGCTGCTCTGCGCCGGGGCCAAGGGCAAGCGCATCTCGCTGCCCAACTCGCGGATCATGATCCACCAGCCCTCGGGCGGCGCCCAGGGGCAGGCCACCGACATCGAGATCCAGGCGCGCGAAATCCTGCTGCTCAGGGCGCGGCTCAACGACATGTACGTTAAGCATACCGGCCAGACGCTCGAGGTGATTGCCCAGGCGGTCGAGCGCGACAAGTTCATGTCGCCCGCCGAGGCCAAGGAGTTTGGCCTCATCGACGACGTCATGAGCAGCCGGCCGGCGCGCGACGACGAGAACAAGACGCGGACGTGAGCGCGGCGACCGTGGCCTTTCGGTCACGCAAAATGGAGTTGCTGTTGCCGAATCGTACCCTATCTTTAACTAGTTATTGATCGCCGGGTGGCTAGTATTGTTGAATTGTGGGGGCGTCCGGCGGGCCTGCCCCGCCGTCCGCCCCGGCGATGCCGGCCGCGGTGCGGCGCCGAGTTGGCGATCGGTTGGTGACGGAGAGCCCATGAGCAAGGCCACTGGCGGCGACGCGAAGAACACCCTCTACTGCTCCTTCTGCGGAAAGAGCCAGCATGAGGTGCGCAAGCTCATCGCCGGCCCGACCGTCTTCATCTGCGACGAATGCGTCGAGCTCTGCATGGACATCATCCGTGAAGAGCACAAGACGACTCTGGTCAAGTCGCGGGACGGGGTGCCGACGCCCCGCGACATCTGCAAGGTGCTCGACGATTACGTCATCGGCCAGGACCACGCCAAGCGCGTGCTTTCGGTGGCGGTGCACAACCATTACAAGCGGCTCGCCCACGGCGCGAAGAACAACGACGTCGAGCTTGCCAAGTCGAACATCCTGCTGGTCGGCCCGACCGGCTCGGGCAAGACGCTGCTCGCCCAGACGCTGGCGCGCATCATCGACGTGCCCTTCACCATGGCCGATGCGACGACGCTCACCGAGGCGGGCTATGTCGGCGAGGACGTCGAGAACATCATCCTGAAGCTGCTGCAGTCGGCCGACTATAATGTCGAGCGTGCCCAGCGCGGCATCGTCTACATCGACGAGGTCGACAAGATCAGCCGCAAGTCCGACAACCCGTCGATCACCCGCGACGTCTCGGGCGAAGGGGTGCAGCAGGCGCTGCTCAAGATCATGGAGGGCACCATCGCCTCCGTGCCGCCGCAGGGCGGGCGCAAGCATCCGCAGCAGGAGTTCCTGCAGGTCGACACCACCAACATCCTGTTCATCTGTGGCGGCGCTTTTGCCGGCCTGGAGAAGATCATCGCCCAGCGGCGCCAGGGCACCTCGATCGGCTTCGGCGCCGAGGTGCGCGGCCCCGAGGAGCGCAAGACCGGCGAGATCCTCAAGGACCTCGAGCCCGAGGACCTCTTGAAGTTCGGCCTCATCCCCGAGTTCGTCGGCCGGCTGCCGGTGGTGGCGACGCTCGACGATCTCGACGAGGCAACGCTGGTCGAGATTCTCACCAAGCCCAAGAATGCCCTGGTGAAGCAGTATCAGCGCCTGTTCGAGATGGAAGACGTCCGTCTCGAGTTCAACGAAGAGGCGCTGCGCGCCATCGCCCACAAGGCGATCAACCGCAAGACCGGCGCCCGCGGCCTGCGTTCGATCATGGAAGCGATCCTGCTCGAGCCGATGTTCGAGCTCCCCGGCCTCGACGGGGTAAGCGGCATGGTCATCAACAAGGAGGTGGTGGAAGGGCGCGCCCAGCCGCTCCACATCTACTCCGACCGGCGCGGGGATGTCGGGCAGGGCGCCTGATCGAGCGGCGCCGCTCCGAGGCGGCGCGTTGCGGCCTACGGCGGCGATCCTCTTGACTGTCTTGCGACGCGGGCCACTTTAAGACCGGCAACCCGGAGCGGCCGCCGGCCGCGCCGGAGCCGGAAGCGGTGCTACCCTTCGCGACCCCTTCAGAAAGAGGAGTCATGTTCGAAATCTCCCGCGGTGCTCTCTATCCCGTCCTGCCGCTGCGCGACATCGTGGTCTTCCCGCACATGATCGTGCCGCTCTTCGTCGG
>JASHTP010000331.1 GCA_030040495.1 Alphaproteobacteria bacterium | reverse complement strand
GCCCAGGGCGAAGACGCCGTCCGGCCGCAGCACTGCCACCGCCGGCCCGGGCTCGGCGCCCGGCCGCCAGACGCGGGCGATCAGGGTTCCCGCCGTGCCGTCCTCGGGCAGGCTGGTGGTCGGGTCGAGCGCGATCTCCATGGCGGGCGTCTCCAGGGGTTCGAGGGTCCCGCGCCCTTGCTTAGCACCCGGCGCGGGCGATGGCACCCGCCGCCTGCCCGATCGGCTCAGGCCGCCGCCACCTTCTTCTCGGCGAAGCCGCGCTCGACCGCATCGAAATGGCGCAGCAGCAGGTCGATCTTGGCGAGGATGACGCGCACCTGCTCGAACTCGCGCTCGAGATTGGCGGCCGATTCCGCCGCGCCGGCCGGCGACCAGCACTCCGAGACGACGCGCGCGCCGGCGCTGATCCGCAACGCGGCGACGGCGCCGCCGCCGGGCAGCGCGAACGGCACCGGCTGGCCGATATGGCAGAGCTGCGCCGCGACCGCGCGCGAGCGCGCGGCGAGCGTCGCCGGCAGCATGCCGGAGACATCCTCGTTGAGCGCGCGGTAGATCAGCGTGCATTCCGCCGGACCGAGCACGCGGCCGGCGCGGCGCAGCAGGAACGGGAAGATGGTGCGCACCGCCAGCTCTTCGTCGCCGCCGGCAGCGGCGCCCGGCCGCGCGTGATCCGGCAGCAGCTCCAGCGTCTCCTCGCCGGCGATCAGGCCGGGCACGATCTCGGCGAAGCGGCCGAGGGCGTGGCGGCGGAACTCGGCCGGCACGGCGAAATAGTCGCGCATTTCCTGCGCCGCGGCGATCCAGCGCAGCAGCTGCCCGAGATTGGCGCGCTCGGCGAGCCCGGCGCGGAGCCCCGGCCAGGCCGCGGGCCAGTCGCTGCGGCTGGTGTAGTCGCCGAGGCCGGCCGGGAAGCCCGCCGCCGCGGCAAGCCGCCGCGACAGCGCCTCGGGCACCAGCAGCGCGCCGCTGAAGGGCGGGCCGGTGAAGAATTTCGAGCCGGTGATCAACACCATGTGCCCTTGCGCCAGATGCCAGGCGAGGCGGCGGCGGCTGAGCCGCATCTGGCAGGCATCGATCACCACCTGCACCGCCTCGCCCCAGCGCGCGGCGATCGCGGCGAGGCAGGCGAGGCTCGGGCAGCGCGCGCCGAGCTTGGAGTGATCCATGACGTGGAGCAGCACGCGCCTGCCGGCGCCGACCGCCTCGGCCACGGCGCGCAGCACCGCCTCGTCCATCTCCTCCGGCGCGCGCACGCGCCCGGCTTCGCGCAGCGGCAAGCCGATCGTCGCGACGTCCTCGGCGAGACCGGCGATGGGGTTGCCCTTCTCGACCGCAGCGCCCTGCGCGGTCAGCGTGTTGAAGTGCCGGCCGCAGCTGGCGTGAGGCACGCCGCTGCCGGTCTCGTCGGCGGCGGCGATGACGCTGGTCATCGGCGTGCCGAGGAGCGCGCGCGCGACGAAGACCGCATGCAGCTCGCTGTCGGTGCCCGAGGGCGAGAAGACGATCTCCGTGCCGCCGCCGGCGAGGCCGAGCAGGCCGAGAAGCTCGCCCCTCAGCGCCTCGACGCGCGCCGCGAAGGCGCGGTCCAGTCCTTGGCGCGTGGCGGCGCGGACGAGCTCCTCGCGCGCCGCCTCCGCGGCAAGATAGGCGCGCTCGGAGATCGAGGTCGCGGTCGAGGAGGCGAAGGTGAAGGCCTCCGGCCGCGGATAAGGCCGGCAGCCGTAGCCGTTGAGCCGGGTGGCGGGATCGAGCTGCAGCCGCGTGTCGCCGCCCGAGGCGAGCAATCCCTCGAGCGGCGCGAACAGCTCGGCGAGCCGCGCGAAGGCGATGGCGCTCATCGTCCATCCACCGCGAGCAGAGGCGCCGGCGCGGAGGTGAACTCGCGGCCGAGCCGGCGGACCTCGCTCAGCAGCAGGTCGAGATCCTCGTCGCGGGTGCGGTGATTGGTGAGCGCGACGCGGATGGCGGCGCGGCCGCCGATCTTCGTCGTCGACGGCGCGGCGATGCCGCTGAGCTGCAGCTCGGCGACGATCGCCTCGTTGAGCCGGTCGAGCGCGGCGGCGTCGAGCGCGGCGGCGAAGCGGAAGCAGACGATGTTGAGGCTCACCGGCGCCAGCAGCTCGAGCTCGCGCCGCTCCGCGACGAGGCGGCCGAGACGCCGGGCCTGGCGGCAGTTCCGCGCGATCACCTCGGCGAGCCGGTCGATGCCGTGGGTCTTGATGGTGAACCAGACCTTGAGGGCGCGGAAGCCGCGCGACAGCTCGGGCCCGTAGTCGCAGAACCAGGGCTCGCCGCCGGCCAGCCCGCGCTTGGCCGGCGCGAGATAGTCGCGGCGGTCGGCGAAGGCGGCGCGATGCGCGCCCGCATCCTTCACCAGCACGGCGCCGGCGTCATAGGGCACCTGCAGCCATTTGTGGAAATCGAAGGCGATCGAATCGGCCTCGGCGACGGCGCCGAGCCGCGGCGCGAACTCCGGCGTCAGCACGGCGAGGCCGCCGAAGGCGGCGTCGACATGGAGCCACAGCCCCTCGGCGCGGCACAGCGCGGCGATCCCGGCGAGATCGTCGATGGCGCCGGTGTTGACCGTGCCGGCCGAGGCGACGACAACGATCGGGTGGAAGCCGAGCGCGCGGTCGGCGGCGATCATCTCGGCGAGACGCGGCAGCGACAGGCGGAAATCGGCGTCGACCGGCACCAGGCGCAGCGCGTCCCGGCCGAAGCCCAGGAGATCGAACGCCTTTGCCACGCAGCTGTGCGCTTCGCTCGAGGCGTAGCCGACGAGGCGCCGCGGCGCGGCGGCCATGCCGTGCTGGCGCACGTCGATCTCGGCGCGCGCATCGCGCGCGGCGGCGAGCGCGATGATCGTGCCCATCGACGTGCCGCTGGTGAGGAGCCCGCTGCTCGTGGCGGGATAGGCGAAGATCTCCCGGCACCAGCCGATGACCTGGCGCTCGACATGGACGGCGACATGGTCGCGGCCGCCGACATTGCAGTTCATCAGCCCCGCCAGCGCCTCGCCGAGCGCGCCGGCGAGAGTGCCGCTGCCATGCACCCAGCCGAAGAAGCGCGGATGGATGTTGCCGGTGCCGTAAGGCAGGATGTCCTCGGCGAAGCGCCGGATCACCGCGTCGAGCGCCTCGGGGCGGCGCGGCAGCGCGGAGGATAGCCGCGCCTTCACCGCTTCCGGCGTCGGGCGCCAGACCGGCTGCTCGCGGATGTCGCGGAGCTGGTCGATCGCCTGGTCGATGGCGGCGTGGAAGCTCCGCTTCAGCGCGTCCCAGTCGGCGGGATCGAGGCTGTCGCCGCCGCGCCCGGGCTCGGCGTCCCCAGCGCCCCGGCTCACGCGGCGGATGCGGGCGCGTGCCCGCTCCTGCGCCGCAGCATGGCGCAGAAGGCGTCGAACACCTTGCGCATCTGCGGCGGCTTGTAGGGGAAGATCGCGGGGCTATCCATGGCGTGGACGATCATGGCGATGTCCGCCTCGAACAGCAGCAGGCTGCCGTCCGCCGTCTCGGCGCAGTCGATGCCGAAATAGTCGAGCCCGACGCGGCCGGCGATGGCGGTCAGCGCCGCGCCGTGGCGGCGGGCGAATCCCTGATCGAACTCGCCCATGAAGCGCGCCTCCTCCGCGCGCTTCGCCGCGCTGCCCTTCATGTCGGCGTTGAGGTAGTAGATCATCCACTGATCGGCGACCGCCA
>JASHTP010000330.1 GCA_030040495.1 Alphaproteobacteria bacterium | reverse complement strand
CGCGCCGCGGCGCGCCGCCGGCTCGGCGACGATGTCGAGCACCGGCACGCGCGGAATGACGCGCAGGAACTGGCTGACATAGCCGATGGTCTCGCGCCGGAGCTCCAGCAGCAGGCGCGGCGGCGCGGCGGCGACGTCCACGGGAACGCCGCGATGGCGGACCAGGATGCGGCCGCGGTCGCTGCGGTAATTGCCGTAGAGCGCGCGCAGCAGGGTCGACTTGCCGCTGCCCGAGGGGGCGTCGAGCACGACGCACTCGCCCGGCCGCACCGCGAGATCGACGCCATCGAGCACGGCGAGCCGCACGCCCTGGGCGTGGAGGGTGAAGCTCTTGGCGAGGCCCTCGACCTCGAGCAGGGGCGAAGCGTCGCTCATGCGGCGAGCACCGAGGAGACGAGGAGCTGGGTATAGGGATGCTGGGGATCGTCAAGCACCTGGTCGGTGACGCCGCTTTCCACCACCTCGCCCTGCTGCATGACCATGAGGCGATGGGCGAGCAGCCGGGCGACGCCGAGATCGTGCGTCACCAGCACCACGGCGATGCCGAGATCGGCCACCACCCGGCGCAGCAGGTCGAGCAGCTTCGCCTGCACCGAGACGTCGAGCCCGCCGGTGGGCTCGTCCATCAGCACCAGGCGCGGCTCGGTGACGAGCGCGCGGGCGATCTGCAGGCGCTGCTGCATGCCGCCCGAGAAGGTGGCGGGAAGGTCGTCGAGCCGCGCCGGGTCGATCTCGACGCGGTCGAGCCATTGCGCCGCGGTGCGCCGGATGCTGCCATAGTGGCGCGCCCCCGCCGCCATCAGCGGCTCGCCGATATTGGCGCCGGCGCTGACGCCGAGCCGCAAGCCGTCGCGCGGATTCTGGTGGACGAAGCCAAGCTCGCGCCGCACCAGCATGCGCCGCTCCGCCTCGGGCAGGGCGACGAGGTCGACGACCGCGCCCGAAGCGGTGCGGAAGCGCACCGCGCCGGCGTTGGGCGCGACGCGGCCGGCGATCAGGTTGAGCAGCGTGGTCTTGCCGGAGCCGCTCTCGCCCACGATCGCCAGCACCTCGCCCGGCCAGAGGGCCAGGCTCACCCCGCGCACCGCCGGGCGCTCGCCGTAGCGCTTGGCGAGCCGGTCGATCTCGAGCAGCGGCGCCTCGCTCACGGCGCGCTCCGCCGCTCGAGCCGCGCATCGCAATGATCGGTGTCGGAGCAGACGAAGCGGCGGGTGCCGCGGTCGTCGACGACGATCTCGTCGAGGAAGCTCTCGCCGGAGCCGCAGCGCTGGCAATGCTGCGACCAGCGCTCGACGGTGAAGGGATGATCCTCGAAATCGAGGCTCTTCACCGGCGTGTGCGGCGGCAGCGCGTAGATGCGCTTCTCGCGGCCGGCGCCGAACAGCAGCAGCGCCGGCGAGCGGTCGAGCTTGGGATTGTCGAAGCGCGGAATCGGCGACGGACGCATCATGTAGCGGCCGTTCACCATCACCGGATAATCGTAGGCGGCGGTGATGCGCCCCATGCGCGCGATGTCCTCGTAGAGCTTGACGTACATGGTGCCGTAATCGGCCTGGGCGTGCATGCGCCTGGTCTCGGTCTCGCGCGGCTCGAGCCAGCGCAGCGGCTCCGGGATCGGCACCTGGAAGACCATGATCTGGCCGGCGCTGAGCGGCGTCTCGGGAATGCGGTGGCGGGTCTGGACGATGGTCGCCTCCGCCGTGCGCGTCGTCGTCGCCACGCCGGCGGTCTTGGCGAAGAAGCGGCGGATCGAGACGGCGTTGGTGGTGTCGTCGGCGCCCTGGTCGATGACCTTGAGCCGGTCGTCGGCGCCGATGATCGACGCCGTCACCTGGATGCCCCCGGTGCCCCAGCCATAGGGCAAAGGCATCTCGCGCCCGGCGAACGGCACCTGATAGCCCGGCACCGCGACCGCCTTGAGGATGGCGCGGCGGATCATCCGCTTGGTCTGCTCGTCGAGATAGGCGAAATTGTAGCCGGGATGCGCCAGGCTCATTCCGCCGCCTCCCGCCGCGCGTTCCACTCGCCGCGCAGCCGCCGCAGCAGGTCGAGCTCGGATTGGAAATCGACGTAGTGCGGCAGCTTCAGATGCTGGACGAAGCCCGAGGCCTCGACATTGTCGGCGTGGCTCAGCACGAACTCCTGGTCCTGCGCCGGCGCCGACGGCTCCTCGCCGAGCTCGGATGCCCTCAGCGCGCGGTCGACCAGCGCCATCGCCATGGCCTTGCGCTCGGCGCCGCCGAAGGAGAGGCCGTAGCCGCTGGTGAATTGCGGCGGCGCCCCCTCGTTGCCTTTGAACTGGTTCACCATCTGGCATTCGGTGATGGCGATGTCGCCGATCTCGACGGCGAAGCCCAGCTCCGGCGGCACCAGCTCGACCGCGACCTTGCCCTGGCGGATCTCGGCGGCGAAGGGGTGGCTGTGGCCGTAGCCGCGCTGGGTCGAGTAGCCCATGGCGAGCAGGAAGCCCTCGTCGCCGCGCGCCAGCGCCTGGAGGCGCAGGTCGCGCGCGGCGGGATAGGCCAGGGGCGCGCGGGTGAGATCGCCGGGAGCGCCCGCGGCGGCGGCGTTTTCCGGCTCGATCAGCCCTTCGCCGCCGAGGATCGCGGCGACGCGCGGCATCGCCTCCGCCGGCGCCGCC
>JASHTP010000329.1 GCA_030040495.1 Alphaproteobacteria bacterium | reverse complement strand
ACCGGCCCTTCCGATCCCTGATCCCTGATTCCAGTCCTCTCAATCGGGCCTGCAGGTCAGCTGGTTAGAACGCGCCGCTCATAACGATGTTGTCGCAGGTCCGAGCCTTGCCGAGCCCACCAGCCTTCGCCGAGCGAACCCGCGCAGCGGGTTCGTCCGCGGCAGCGGCAGCGGTTGTCCCGCGAGAGCCGCACCGTTCCGGCTGGCTTCCGAGCACGCCCACTTGAATAGAGCCGGCTTGTCGGCGAGTGTGCGTTCCGGGAGGAGGGCTGGAACGGTGACGATCACGAGCCTGAGCGGCGCCGAGGCGCTGTTGCGCGTTCTCAAGGAAATGGGTGTAGAGCGGATCTACGCTTCGCCGGGCTCCGATTGGGCACCGCTTTGGGAGGCGCTTGCCCGCCCCGAGGCGGAGCGGGAGTTCCCGCACTATATCTCCTCGCGGCACGAAGAGACCGCGGTCGCCATGGCGATGGGCTACGCCAAGGCCACCGGCCGGCTGGCCGCGGTCGCGCTCCACACCACGGTGGGCGCCTTGCACGCGGCGATGCTGTTGCGCGCCTGCCTTCACGAGCGCATCCCGCTCGTGGTGCTGGCCGGCGAGTCCATTGCCTTCTCCGAAGCCGGCTTCGTTCCCGTCGGGCGCCAGTGGCTGCGCTTGCTCACCGACCTCGGCGGGCCGGCGCGTCTCATGGAAGCCTGCGCGAAATGGAGCTTTGGGCTCAATGCCGGACCGCTCCTTCCCCACACGATTCAGCGTGCCTGCCAGATCGCCATGGCCGCGCCCAAGGGGCCGGTGTTCGTCTCGGTGCCGATCGAGCACCTGGTGGCGACCGTGCCCGTTCCGTCGCCGCCCGCATCGCTGCCGCTCGCGCCCGAGGCGAGCGAAGCGGCCATCGACCGCTTGGCCGAGGCGCTGAACGATGCCGCCAACCCGGTCATCATCACGGAAGAGTCGGGGCGCGATCCCGCGGCGGTCGCGGCGCTGGTCGGCGTTGCCGAGACCCTGGGCGCGCCCGTGTTCGAGGCGTGGCAGCCCTACTACGTGAATTTCCCGCGCGCGCATCCGCTCGCTGGCGGCGTCGCCTATGACGACATGGCCGACCT
The DNA here is from genome assembly GCA_030040495.1 of Alphaproteobacteria bacterium. Classification (GTDB taxonomy): domain Bacteria; phylum Pseudomonadota; class Alphaproteobacteria; order ATCC43930; family CGMCC-115725; genus DAHUYF01. Next base: position 2,908 of record JASHTP010000329.1, on the reverse strand, counting down.
GCTCGCGGATGCGGATGCCGTGTTCCTGGTGGAATGTGTCCTGCCGTGGCATCCGCCGTCGCGCATTGTCGACAAGAAGGTGCTGGTCCTGGGCGAGGAGCCGCTGCATGGAAGGCTGCCCTTTTGGGGATTTCGCACCGACATCATTGCCACCGGCGAGGCGACGGCGTCCCTCCGGGCGCTGTTGCGCAAGCTGAAGCAGAGAAGCCCACACCACGATTGGCCGGCGCGGCTGGACCGCCGGCGCGCGACGCACGTCCAAGCCGCGCGCAGCGCCGGCGCAAAGCCGCTGATCGAAACCGCCTGGGTCGGCCACGAGCTGAACCGGGTTCTGCCGATGGACGCCGTGGTGGTCAACGAGACGATCACGCACCGGCTCGGCCTTCACGAGCAGCTCGTGCGGCTCGCTCCCGGCGGCTTCTACGAGGCGAGCTATGGCGGCCTCGGCGGCGGCCTCGGCCTGGCGCTCGGCATCAAATCCGCTTGGCCCGAGCGCACCGTCATCCTCACCATCGGCGACGGCGCCTTCCACTACAACCCCGTCGTTGCCGGCTTCGGCGCGGCCCAGGAGCACGGACTGCCGATCTTCGTGCTTCTCTTCAACAATGCCGGCTATCTCTCGCAGAAGAGCGACGTCCTGCGCAGCTTCCCGCAGGGCGAGGCGGCGAAGGTCGGCAAGGTCGTCGGCACCGCGATCACGCCCGCGCCGGACTATCCCGCTCTCGTACGCGCCTATGGCGGCGTCGGCGAGCGCGTGGAGAAGCCCGCCGCGCTCGGCGCCGCGCTCGAGCGCGGTCTTGCTTCGGTCGCGCAAGGCAGGCTCGCTCTTCTGGAGGTGGTGTTGCAGCCGGTTTAGCGCGTCGCCCTTGCCGATTGCGCACGACCGCGCCGGCGCCGCAGAATCGAGCCGGAGGAAACGCCATGACCGACGCCTTCGATCCCGCCCGCCACCGGATGTACGAAACCCGCTGGTTCGAGGATTTCGCGCTCGGCGAGCGCTTCGTCCTGCCGAGCCGGACCATGACCGAGGCGATCTTTCTCGCGTTCCAGGCGGCGAGCGGCGACAACCACCCGGTCCATTACGACGTCGAATATTGCCGGCGGCACGGCATGCCGGCGATGCTCGCGCACGGCTTCCAGGTGCTGATCCAGACCGCCGCCGGCGCCGGCGCCTTCCCCTTCATGGTGGAGGACAGCCTCGTCGCCTTCCTCGAGCAATCCGCGCAGTTCCGCCGGCCCGTCTATGTCGGCGACACGCTTTATCCCGCGCTCGCCATCGACGAGATCGTGCCCAACCGCAGCACCGGCGTCATCGGCATGCGGAGCACGGTCCACAACCAGGCGGGCGCCCTCGTGCTCGAAGGGCGTCAGCGCTATCTGCTGCGGAAGAGGCCGGGGTGAGCGCGGGACGCGCCAATTCCCATGCCGGGAAGCGCCGGCGCGAGGCCGGGGCCGCCGCCGGCAGCATCCGGCGGCCCGCCCGCCGTCCTTCACCGACAAGAGCTCTCAAACGGCGCCGTTAATCGGATTTTCACCATCATCATCGATTGTCGCCCTGGCCGCGATGACGCGGCGCGAGCTCCGGGGGCGCGCCGGCGATGCGAGAAAGGTCCGTGACGTGACGGCTCGGTTGACGCTCGGGGATGCCTTCGCGTTGCACCAGCAAGGCAAGCTCGTCGAAGCCGAGGCGCACTACCGCGCGATCCTCGCCGACGCGCCGGATCTTGCGGGCGCCCATCATCTTCTCGGTCTTGTCCAGCATCAGCTCGGCCGGCACGACGCGGCGCTGCAATCGATCGCGCGCGCGATCGAGCTCAATGGCGGCGAGCCCAATTACCACAACAATCTCGGCGCGGTTTACCGCGCCCTGCGGCGCTTCGATGACGCCGTCGCCTGCTACCGCCGCGCGCTCGCGCTCAAGCCGGACTTCGCCGCCGCGCTGAACAATCTCGGACTTGCCTTGCAGCAGCAGGGCCAGCTCGCCGCGGCGCAACTCGCCCTGGAGCAGGCGCTGCGGATAGCGCCGGACGATGCCGACGCGCTGTTCAATCTCGGCAACGTGCTGACGGGGCGCGGCGACACGGAGAAGGCGGTCGACCAGTATTTGAAGGTGATCGCCAAGGCGCCGCATTTCGTCGAGGCCTACAACAATCTCGGCGTGGCGCTGGCCAAGCTCGGCCGCCTGGATCTTGCGGACGAGTGCTATCGCCGCGTGCTGGCGCTGCAGCCGGCGAATGCCGCGGCGCACAACAATTATGGGCATGTGCTGGCCCGGCGCGACGAGCTCGAGGCGGCGGCGCAATGCTTCAACACCGCGCTTGGGTTGGACCCGCGTCACGTCGAGGCGCATGTCAATCTCGGTAATGTGCTGCTGGAGCAGGGCCGGCCGCAGGCCGCGCATCGGAGCTTCGAGCGCGCGCTGGCGCTCGACCCCGGTCACGAGAGCGCGCATTGGAACGACGGTATTGCGTTGCTGGTCGCCGGCGACCTCGCGAACGGTTTTCGCCAATGGCGCTGGCAAGTGGCCGCGTCGAAGCGCTTCGCCGCCCGGGAATGGCGCGGCGAGGAGCTGCACGGCGCCACGATCCTGATCCATGCCGAGCAGGGCTTCGGCGATATCATCCAGTTCGCACGCTATCTTCCGCTGGTCGCGGGGCGGGGTGGCCGGATCCTCCTCGAAGCGCCGAGCGAACTGCACCGGCTCTTGGTGGGCATTGAGGGCGTAGAGCAGGTTGTTGCGACGGGCAGCCTTCTGCCCGACTTCGCCTGGCAGGCGCCGCTGCTGAGCCTGCCGGTCGCTTTCGGCACCGAGCTTGCAACAGTGCCCGCCGCTACGCCCTATCTTCGCGTCGACCCGCTCGCGGTGAGCGAATGGTGCCGGCGGCTCGCGCGTCCCGGATTCAAGGTC
>JASHTP010000328.1 GCA_030040495.1 Alphaproteobacteria bacterium | reverse complement strand
GTGGCCTCGAACTTCTTGGCAAACGCCAGGCCCGTCGGGCCGAATTGCGGCGTGAACTTGACCGACGGCTCCCATTGCGAGCCGGTGGAGACGCCGAGCGCGGCCTTGTCGAGGGTCGCGAACTTCTCGTCGCCGGGGGCGACGAGCAGCGACACCCATTTGAGGTTGGCCTTCTGGTCATAGACCTGGCGCGCAAGCGTGGCGCTGTCGGGATAGTGGCCGCCGCCGAAGAGCGCGTCGGCCCGCGCCGAGATGATCTTGTTGACGATCGGCCCGAAATCGGTCGTGGACGGCGCATAGGATTCGTCGAGCACGACGTCGAATCCGGCCTCCTTGGCCTGGTCGCGCACCGCCGACACCACCGCCTTCGAGAAGGGATCGTCGGAATAGACGAAGGCGACGCGCGCCTTGGGGCTCTTGCTGCGCAGCGCCTCGAGCGCGCCGCTCAGATAGTGCCCGGCGGGGGTGATGACCTGGAACAGATACTTGTTGCCCAGCGTGTAGGTCTTCTCCTCGGCCCCGCCGGTGATGACCATGATCTTGCCGTACTGCTCGCTGATCACCGCGGCGGTCGCGGTGAGGCCCGAGGAATAGGGCGCGAACAGGAACTGGGCATGGTCCTGAATGATGAGGCGCGTGTAGAGCTGCTGCACGCGGCCGCCCTGGGACTGGTCGTCGTAGCTGACGAACTTCACCTTGTAGCGCTTGTTGCCGGCTTCGATGCCGCCGGCGGCGTTCACCTCGTCGCGCCACATCTCGATGCCGCGGTACTGCGCCACGGAATCGACGTTGAGCGACCCGGTCTGCGACTGGGTCATGCCGATGATGATGGTATCGTCGGCGGCCAAAGCGGGCGCCGCCGTCAGGGCCGCGGCCGCGGCCAGTAAAGCGATCGATTTCATGCAAGCCTCCCTATCGCGCTGTGGCGGCTTGGCGCCGCTTTTCTCTCCCAGATCGCTCTTGTTTATACGATTATAAACTTCTTGCAATCGCTCAGATTCCTCCACCCCCCTCCGCCCGTGCGGCCCGGTCTCCTCGGATTGACTCGTTTCGGCGCCAGGCGCCAGATAGCATCGTGAGCGCCGGCGCCATTTCCGGGGAGGGCCGAAAGCCATGCTGACCATCGACGCCCAAGTGCACGCTTACGAACGCAATGATCCCCGCCGCCCCTGGCACGCCACGCTCGCCGGGCCGGCGGAGGCCACCGGCGACCAGATGGTCGCCGCCATGGACGAGGTCGGCGTCGACGGCGCGCTCCTGGTCTCGCCCTTCACCATGTACCGCTACGACGCCAGCTACGCGCTCGAGGTCTATGCCCGCCATCCCGGCCGCTTCGCCTTGATCAAGCCGGTCGATCCCAGCGATCCCAAGGTCGCCGACACCATCGCCGACTGGGCGGCCACCCCCGGCGCGGTCGCCGTCCGCATCATGCTGAACCGCACCGCCTCCGAGAATCCCGCCGATCCCGGCATCACCCGGGTTCTGGCCGCCGCCGCGCGCCACTCGCTCCCGGTCAATCTGCTGGCCTGGGGACGCCTGGATCAGGCCCGGTTGATGGCGGCGCGAAATCCCGAGACGATGCTGGTGATCGATCATCTCGGGCTGCAGCAGCCTTTCGCTCCGCCGCCCCCGGCGGAGCCCTTCGCCGAGCTGCCGAAGGTGCTGGCGCTGGCGGCTCACGACAACGTCACGATCAAGATCAGCGGCGCCTGCACCCTCTCGCACGAGCCCTTCCCCTACCGCGATATCTGGGATCCGCTCTGTCGCATCTTCGACGCTTTCGGCTTCGATCGCTGCATGTGGGGCACCGACTGGACGCGCGCCGTCGCCTTGCTGACCTACAAGCAGGCCGTGGACGCCTTCCTCGTCACCGATCGCCTGTCCGAAAGCGATCGCGCCGCGCTGATGGGCGAGACGCTGAGCCATATCTACGACTGGTCGCCGGCGAAAGCCTGAGCGGCAGACGGCCGGTGCGGGCCATGAGCGCGCGTGCGCCTGCGCGAGCGGCGCGAGGCGGATGTCGGCGCAATCGAGCAGCGAGACGGTAGGATGAACGAGACGACGACCAGGCCCGGCGATGCTCGCCTCCGCTCCGCCGTCGCCCATTGGGCGCCGCGCTTCGTCGCCAACGGCGTGATCCCGTCCGATCTCGCGGAGGTGACGGGCGGCCTCGCGCGCTGGGAGGATTGGTGCGGCGCATGGTCGTCGCAGGCCGAGCTGCATGAGGCGCTCGGCCGCGCGGCGCTGGACGGCGGGCATGCGCTGAGCGCCGGCGAGCATCTCACCCGGGCCGGCCTCTATTATCATTTCGCCAAATTCGTCTTCGTGAACGATCTGGCGCAGATGCGCGCCGCCCATCGCAAGGCGATCGCCTGCCGGCAGCTCGCTCTGGCGCATCTGCGGCCGCCGGGCGAGCGGGTGGAGATTCCCTATCAGGCGCGCGCGCTGGCCGGGATCCTGCGCCGTCCGTTCGGGGTGACGCGCGCGCCGCTGGTGGTGATGGTGATGGGCCTCGATTCCTGCAAGGAGGAGATGGACGCCTACGAGCAGACCTTCCTCGCGCGCGGTCTCGCCACGCTCGCCTTCGACGGGCCGGGACAGGGCGAGGCCGAGTACGACATGCCGATCCGCGGCGATTACGAGGTGCCGGTGAAAGCCGTCCTCGACTGGGCGGTGCAGCGGCCGGAGATCGATCCCGATCGGATCGGGCTATGGGGGGTCAGTCTCGGCGGCTATTACGCGCCGCGCGCCGCCGCCTTCGACAAGCGCATCAAGGCCTGCGTCGCGCTCTCCGGCCCCTATGAGTGGGGCGACGCCTGGGACGGGCTGCCGGAGCTCACCCGCGAAACCTTCCGCGTGCGCAGCCATCTGAAGACGGCGGCGGAGGCGAAGCGCCACGCCGCGAGCTTGAGCCTGAAGGGCGTGGCGTCCCGGATCACCTGCCCGCTGATGCTGGTGGCCGGCGGGCTCGACCGCTTGTGCCCGGCCTCCCATGCCGAGCGGCTGGCCGCGGAGGCCAGAGGGCCGGTCGAGCTCCTGCTGGTCGAGGACGGCACTCACGTGGCGAACAACCGGCCCTACCGTTATCGCCCCCAGACCGCCGACTGGCTGGCCGAGCGCCTGGCGTGAGGCGCGGTGAAGCGCCCGCGCGCGCGGACAGTGCCGAGCGCCGCCGCCGAGGGGTGCGGTGG
>JASHTP010000327.1 GCA_030040495.1 Alphaproteobacteria bacterium | reverse complement strand
GTCGGCGCCGCGCGCCGCCGCGGCCTGGGCGATGCCGGTGGGGGCGCGGTACTCGCCGAAGACGCGGCGCAGGCTCTCCGCCCATTCGCCGGTGGTGACGCCGGCGCGCGCGCATTCGATCGAGGCCGGCATGATGTTGCCGCCTTCGGCGGCGGCGCGGGCGAGGCCGACGAGCGCGGCCGCCGCCTGCTTCTCGTCGCGCGCCTGGCGCCAGGCGGCGAGCCGCGATTTCTGTTCCTCCTCGGCCGCCGCGTCGGGCGCGAGAAATCCGGCATCCTCGCCGGCGAGCAGCGGCGAGGGCGCGCTCTCCGTATAGCGGTTGACGCCGACCACGATCTGCTCGCCGCGCTCGATCGCGGCGAGCCGGCGCGCGTTCGATTCGACCAGGCGCTGCTTCATGTAGCCGCTTTCGACCGCCGCCACCGCGCCGCCGAGGCGCCGCACGCGCTCCAGCTCCTCGCCGATTTCCGCCTTGAGCGACGCCACCTTGCGCTCGATCTCCGGCGCCCCGTCGAAGAGGTCGCCATACTCGAGGAGATCGGTCTCATAGGCGACGATCTGCTGCAGCCTGAGGCTCCATTGCTGGTCCCAGGGCCGCGGCAGCCCCAGCGCCTCGTTCCAGGCCGGCAGCTGCACCGCGCGGGCGCGCGCCTTCTTCGACAGCACCACCGCCAGCATCTCGATCAGGATGCGGTAGACGTTGTTCTCCGGCTGCTGCTCGGTGAGGCCGAGCGAGTTGACCTGCACGCCGTAGCGGAAGCGGCGATACTTCTCCTCGGCGACGCCGTAGCGCGCTTCCGTCAGCTCGTCCCAGAGCTCGGCGAAGGCGCGCATCTTGCACATCTCGGTGACGAAGCGGATGCCGGCATTGACGAAGAAGCTCAGGCGCCCGACCACCTGCGGCAGATCCGCCTCCGGCACCTGGCCCGATCGCCTGACCGCGTCGAGCACCGCTTCCGCCGTCGCCAGCGCGTAGGCCACCTCCTGCACCGGCGTCGCTCCCGCCTCTTGCAGGTGATAGGAGCAGATATTGACCGGGTTCCACTTCGGCAGCTCGCGATAGGTATAGGCGATGACGTCGGCGGTGAGCTTGAGGCTCGGCGCCGGCGGGAAGATGTAGGTGCCGCGCGAGAGATATTCCTTGATGACGTCGTTCTGCGTCGTGCCGGCGAGCTCGCGCCGCGCCGCGCCCTGCGCCTCGGCCGCGGCGACATAGAGCGCGAGCAGCCAGGGCGCGGTGGCGTTGATCGTCATCGAGGTGTTCATGCGCGCAAGCGGGATGCCGTCGAAGAGCGCGCGCATGTCGCCGAGATGCGCGATCGGCACGCCGACCTTGCCGACCTCGCCCTTGGCGAGGACGTGGTCGCTGTCATAGCCGGTCTGGGTCGGCAGATCGAAAGCGACCGAGAGGCCGGTCTGGCCGCGCTCGAGATTGGTGCGGTAGAGCGCGTTCGACGCCGCCGCCGAGGAATGGCCGGAATATGTGCGGATGAGCCAGGGCTCGTCGCGTTTCGCCGTCGTCTCGCTCATCCCGCCGATCCCGCTCCTGCCGCTCTCGCGCGATGCTAACCGGAATCCCTGCTGCGGTGCAAAAGCAACCGCGGCGCCGCCTGCCGAAGCCGCGCGGGGTGGGGTCCTGCGCCAGCCGCAATGAGAGATATTGAAATAATATGTCCTGTCAATACGAAAATTAGACAGAAAACGGCTTTCGGGCATTGCGCCCGCGTGACATCTCGCCTTCGCGGGTGCAAATATTCATGTTGCGCCGCACGCAAAGCGGCCCGCGATGGAGTGCCTGCGATGAGCGAGCCTGCCGCCATCATTCCCTTCCAGCCGGCGACCGCCACCGGCCGCCCGGTCAAGGACCTTTACGAGATCGGCGAGATCCCGCCCTTGGGCCATGTGCCGCGGCGCATGTATGCCTGGGCGATCCGCCGCGAGCGCCACGGGCCGCCGGAGACGGCGATGCAGGTCGAGGTGGTGGCGACGCCGGAGCTGGCGCCGGACGAGGTGCTGGTGATGGTGATGGCGGCGGGCGTCAACTACAACGGCGTCTGGGCCGCGCTCGGCAAGCCGATCTCGCCCTTCGACGTGCACAAGGCGGAATATCACGTCGCCGGCTCCGACGCCGCCGGCGTGGTCTGGGCGATCGGCTCCAAGGTGAAGCGCTGGAAGGTCGGCGACGAGGTCGTCGTCCATTGCAACCAGGATGACGGCGACGACGAGGAGTGCAATGGCGGCGACCCCATGTTCTCGCCGTCGCAGCGCATCTGGGGCTACGAGACGCCGGACGGCTCTTTCGCCCAGTTCGCCCGCGTCCAGGGCCGCCAGCTCATGGAGCGGCCGAAGCATCTCACCTGGGAGGAGAGCGGCTGCTACGTGCTGACGCTCGCCACCGCCTACCGCATGCTGTTCGGCCATCGCCCGCATGTGCTGCGGCCGGGGCAGAACGTCCTGGTGTGGGGCGCCGCGGGCGGGCTCGGCTCAATGGCGATCCAGCTCATCGCCACCGCCGGCGCCAACGCCATCGCGGTGATTTCCGAGGACGAGAAGCGCGACTTCGTGTTTTCGCTCGGCGCCAAGGGCGCCATCAACCGCAAGAAATTCGATTGCTGGGGCCGGCTCCCCGAGATCAACAGCAGCGGCGGCTACGGCGACTACATGAAGAAGGTGCGCGAGTTCGGCAAGGCGATCTGGGAGTTCACCGGCAAGGGCAACGACGTCGACTTCGTCTTCGAGCATCCCGGCGAGCAGACCTTCCCGGTCTCCTGCTTCGTGGTGAAGCGCGGCGGCATGGTGGTGTTCTGCGCCGGCACCACCGGCTACAACCTGACCTTCGACGCGCGCTTCGTCTGGATGCGGCAGAAGCGCATCCAGGGCAGCCATTTCGCCAACCTGCTGCAGGCGAGCCAGGCCAATCATCTGGTCGTGCAGCGCCGCATCGATCCCTGCATGTCCGAGGTCTTTTCCTGGGCCGACATCCCGCGCTCGCACATGAAGATGTGGCGCAACGAGCACAAGCCCGGCAACATGGCCGTCCTGGTCCAAGCCAAGCGCCCCGGCCTGCGCGGCCTCGAAGAGGCGGCGAACGCATAGATATTCCCTCTCCCCTTGTGGGAGAGGGAGGGGCCCGTCGCGCAGCGACGGGAGGGTGAGGGGCGCTTCGGAAATACCCCTCACCCTCCCATTGCTTTGCAATGGGCCCTCCCTCTCCCGCAAGGGGAGAGGGGGAAGGAACCCGGGGGACGAGACGATGACAATCACGGCGAGCGCGGAATCGGAGACGAGCG
>JASHTP010000326.1 GCA_030040495.1 Alphaproteobacteria bacterium | reverse complement strand
CGGCGATGTCGTCAAGTCTCAGACGGTGAAGGGCGATGGCGAAGAAGCGAACGATACGCACAATTCCGCAGCAGCGGACGCCGGTCCGCGAGCAGGATCCGCGCGAGCGGGCGACGAACTTCACCGAAGTGAGTTGCGGCTACACCCAGCAGGAAGCGCTCAACGAGGCCGAGCGCTGCCTGTTCTGTCCCGATCCGGCCTGCGTCGCCGGCTGTCCGGTGAACATCGACATCCCCGGCTTCATCCGGCAGATCGGCGCCGAGGATTTCCGCGCCGCCTACGAGGTGATCGGCCGGACCAACCTGCTGCCGGCGGTGTGCGGCCGGGTCTGCCCGCAGGAAAGCCAGTGCGAAGGCCTCTGCGTCGTCGGCGACTCGCTCGAACCGGTGGCGATCGGCCGGCTCGAGCGCTTCGTCGGCGATCTCGCCATCAAGGAGGGCTGGGCCAGCATTCCCTATATCGAGCGCAACGGGTTCAAGATCGGCATCGTCGGTTCCGGCCCGGCCGGCATCGCCTGCGCGGCGGACATGGCGAAGGCGGGTTGCGCGGTCACCGTCTACGAGGCCTTCCACCAGCCGGGCGGCGTGCTGCGTTACGGCATTCCCGATTTCCGCCTGCCCAACGAGGTGATCGACGCCGAGATCGAGAATTTGCGCAAGCTCGGCGTCCGCTTCGAATGCAACACTCTGGTCGGGCGCCTGTTCACCGTCGAGCAGATGATCGACGAGCTGGGCTTCGACGCGGTGTTCATCGGCACCGGCGCCGGATATCCGTCGCTGCTCGGCATCCCCGGCGATTCGCTCAACGGCGTGCTCTCGGCCAACGAGCTGCTGACGCGCTGCAACCTGATGCGCGCCAAGGAGTTTCCCAACTACGACACGCCGCTGCCGCTGGGCCGGCGCGTGGCGGTGATCGGCGCCGGCAACACGGCGATGGACGCCATGCGCGTCTGTCTCAGGCTCGGCGCCGAGAGCGTGTTCTGCGTCTATCGCCGCACCAAGGCGGAAGCGCCGGCACGGGCGGAGGAGATCCATCACGCCGAGGAAGAGGGCATCGAGTTCCACTGGCTCACCGCGCCGGTCGAGATCCTGTCCGGCGAGAGCCGCACCGTCCGCGCCATGCGCTGCATCCGCATGGAGCTCGGCGCGCCCGACGCATCCGGGCGCGCGCGGCCGGTTCCGGTGGCGGGCAGCGAGTACGAGCTCGCGGTCGACCAGGTGGTCTTCGCCATCGGCACCAATGCCAACCCGATCATCGGCCAGACCTCGAAGCTGCGACTCGACCGGCGCGGCTATATCGAGGTGGACGACAGCTTGGCGACGTCGATGGCGGGCGTCTTCGCCGGCGGTGACATCGTCACCGGGGCCGCGACCGTCATCGAGGCGATGGGCGCGGGCCGGCGGGCGGCGCGCAGCATGAAGGAGTATCTCGGCATCCGCGACTATGGCGCCGCTTCCGTCGCCGAGGCGACGCGCGGCGCCGGCATGCTCTTCGGCATCGACGATCGCGAGCGGAATTTCGCGCGCATCCGCTTGGCCTAGAAACCACGGAGTTGGCGGCAGGACCATGAGCGAAACCTCCCTATTGCAGCCGGTGCGCAGCACGGCATCGCCGGCGCGGGCGCCCGCCGGGAACAAGGCGATCACGACCTTGAGCGAAGCCATCGTCGAGGTGATCAGCGATTCCGGCGAGGGCGCGCAGCGCTGCGGCCAGTCGCTCGGCGCCATCGCGGCGCGGATGGGCAACGGCGTCTGGACGGTGGAGATCATTCCCGCCGAGATCCGCCCGCCGGCGCGCAGCGTCGCCGGCGCCAGCGGCAACCGCATCCGCCTGGGCGCGCGGCGCATCACCAATGGCGGCAACGACACGGATCTGGTGGTGGCGTTCAACGAGCAGGTGCTGCTCGGCCGGGTGCGCGCCGGCGAGCTCAAGCCCGGCTGCGTCATCCTGCTCGAGAGCATGTGGCGCGAGGATGCCGATCCGGCCATTGCCGCCTCCTACCTCCAGGTCCACGGCCAGCTCGTCGCGGCGGGCTATCAGGTCCACGAGATCCCGATGGAGCGCGAGTGCCGCGCCGTCGTGCGCGACGCAAAGCGCGGCAAGAACATGTTCGCGCTCGGCATGCTGTGCAATCTCTACAGCCTGGACATGCAGTTGGCGCGCGACCAGATCGCGCTGACCTTCGGCAAGAAGGATGCGGCCGTGGTCGCCTCGAACGTCAAGCTGCTGGAGGCGGGATATGACTGGGCGGAGCGCCATTTCGACTTCAAGTTCCGCATCCCGGCGCAACGCGCCACCGAGCCGCAGATCGTGGTCAACGGCAACACGGCGCTGGCGCTCGGCATCCTCGCCTCGGGCATGGAAGTCTGCGCCATGTATCCGATCACGCCGGCCACCTCCGCGTCGCATTATCTGAGCGACGTGTTCGAGAAGGTGGGCGGCGTGGTGCATCAGGCGGAGGACGAGATCGCCGCCTGCGCCTTCGCCATCGGCGCCTCCTATGCCGGCAAATGCACGGTCACCATCACCTCGGGTCCCGGCTACTCGCTCAAGCAGGAAGCGATCGGACTGGCGGTGATGGGCGAGATCCCGCTGGTGGTGGTCAACGTGCAGCGCGGCGGCCCGAGCACCGGCCAGCCGACCAAGGCCGAGCAGGGCGACTTGCTCACCGCCGTCTTCGGCAGCCACGGCGACGCGCCCAAGGTGGTGATGGCCGCCGGCACCATCGAGGACTGCTTCTACTCGGTGATCACCGCGCGCAAGATCGCCGAGACCTTCAACATGGTGGTGGTGGTGCTGTCGGACGCCAATCTGGCGACCTCGCAGCAGCCCTTCCCGCGGCCGCGCTTCAGCGAGGCGTGGGTGGCGCCGCCCATCGACCAGAGCGACCTTCCCGCCGGCGCGAAGCCTTACGATTGGGAGAGCGCCACCGGGCTGGCGCGCCGCTTCATTCCGGGCCAGGCGGGCGGCATGCACACGCTCACCGGGCTCGCTCATGACAGCCTGAGCCACGTCGCCTACGACCCGGAGAGCAACGAGAATAGCATTCATGCACGCAGCCTGAAGCTGGCGGTGCTGCAGAAGACGCTGAAGCCGCCGCCGGTGTTCGGCGGCGACGACGGCGACCTGCTGGTCGTCGGCTGGGGCAGCACCCGGGGCGCGATCGAAGAGGCGGTCGAAGGCTTGCGCAATGAGGGTCGCCGGGTCTCGTCGCTGCACCTCGCCTTCCTGCAGCCGATGGCGCCGGGCATCAAGGAGATCATGCGGCGCTTCGGCAAGGTGATGACGATCGAGAGCAACTGGTCCGACCGGCCGGACGACGAGATCATCGACGAGACCAACCGGCGCTATTCGGCCTTGGCGATGCTGCTGCGTGCGCGCTACCTGGTCGATGTCGATTGCTGGAGCGAGGTGCGCGGTCAGCCGATCAAGCCCGACACCATCCGCCGCGTCATCCTCGACAAGCTGGCCCAGCCGCAGGGGAGCGTCCCATGACGATCGCCGCCACCGAATGCCTGCTGCGGATGTATGACGAGCATCACGAGCTCGAGGACTATCAGAGCGGCGTGCCGCGCTGGTGCACCGGCTGCGGCGACAACGCCATCCTGGCGGCGGTGCAGCGGCTGTGCCGCGACGAGGATCTGCGGCCGGAGAAGACCGTGTTCGTCTCCGGCATCGGCTGCTCGAGCCGCTTCCCGCACTACATGAAGACCTACGGCTTCCACGGCATCCACGGGCGCGCGCTGCCGGTGGCCGAAGGCATCAAGATGGCGCGGCCCGACCTGAACGTGTTCGTCAACACCGGCGACGGCGATTGCTGCAGCATCGGCGCGGCGCATTGGATCCACGCCATCCGCTACAACATGAACATGACGGTGATGCTGCACGACAATCAGATCTACGGTCTGACCAAGATGCAGGCTTCGCCGACTTCGCCGAAAGGGCTCAAGAGCAACACGACGCCGCGCGGCGCCTATCTGCAGGCGCTCAACCCGCTCACCGTCACCCTCGGCGTGCAGAACGTGTCGTTCGTGGCGCAGGCGGTCGATTGGATACCCGAGGCGATGTACGACATCATCTCGGCCGCCTTCCACCACAAGGGCCTCTCCTTCGTGCGCATCGTCCAGCGCTGCCCGGAATGGCTGCCCAAGCTGCTCGAGCCGTGGCTGCACGATCCGGAGAAGGTCCTGCTGCTCGATCACGAGGACGGGATCCGGATCAGCCCGAGCCTTGCCAAGGTCTACAAGAACCAGCGGCGGCACGACCCCTCCGACCTCGACCGGGCGCGCGAGATCGCCTCCGGGTTCGACCCGATCCCGGTCGGCATCCTGTATCGCAATCCCGACGTGCCCTGTTACGAGGAGCTGAGAAACGCCGGACAGCTGCGCTCGGCCGAGCTGATCAAGAAAGGTCTCGAGGCGGAGTTCGACAAGTTCACGGTCTGGCCGCAGCAGGCCGCCGCGGGGGCCCCGGCGGATTGAGCGGCACCGCGGCCCCACCGCCGGCGCGGCGCGGAACATGGTGTGTGCAGATCGAAGGCGCGACCAACATGGAAGCTGGACTTCAAACGCATATCGCGTTTCATCTGACGGGAAAGACGCAGGGCGACGGGCTCGACGGCATCGCCGGCCTCGATTTGCGGCCCGCGCTCTTCGCCGGCTACCGCGACCTCACCAAGCTGCGGTACGATTTTCCGCTGGTGCTGGCGCACGGCGCCGCCGCGGACGCGGCGCCGGTGCAGTCGCTGTCGGGCGTCATCGACGGCGCGCTGCAGAAGCTCGCCCGGGGCGGCGAGACCGACCGGCTGACCAAGCATGCGCTGCGGCTGGAACGCGAGATTCGCAGGCTGGTCGCGGCCGGCGTCGCCGGTTCGCTGTCCTCGCTCCTGGACCAAGCGGCGCAGCGGCCGGCGGCGCAGGGCGACAGGCTGTTCCGCGAGAGCCTCGGCCGCCTGCGCGCCGCTCTCGAGCTCGACGGCGAGCTCGTCGATTGCGACCAGGCGATGCCGGCGCGTCTTCTCACCCATGCCTGGAAGCGGGTGCAGCGTCGCAAGACGCGCGCCGCCCGTGCCGATATCGACCGGCTGATTGTGAAGCTTTCCGACATCCTCAAGGCGGATTTCGTCCGCTCGCCGGAGGGACGGAGCGCGGCGAGCCTCAAGGCCGGGGTCGGCGCGGCGCACGAGCGCGCCTTCGACTTCGACGCGATGTCGCGTTTCCTGGAAAGGGCCGCGCCCAAGGACACGCTGCCCGACAGCCGCCGCCGGCGCATCCGCCGGCTGTTGGCGACGCTGGAAACGCAGAAATTCTTCCCGCCGCCGGATCAGACCGTCGCCGGCGCGGGGTTCCACGCTTTCGCCTTCGACAGCGCCCTCGGCGCGCTCGATGCCTATCGCGAGCGGCTGCCGAGCATGATCGAGCTGGCCAAGGCCATGGCCATGGCCGAGCTCGAGACCGCAGGCGCCTACAAGGAGGCGAGGCACGACGCGTTTTTCGCCGATTTCGCCGCGAACGGCCTCGATCCCAGGGATGCGGCGCTGTTCCCGGACTATCTGGTCCGCGTCAATGCCGGCACCATGAGCGCCGTCGACGCCGACAGGCTGATGGACGTCCTGACCGCGGGCCTGCCGATGAAGATCCTGGTCCAGATCGACGACATCCTGGAGCCGTCGGCGGTCGGCAGCGGGCAGCCGGCGCTCGGCGCGCGCAACCGTCGGCTCGCCAGCTCCGCCATGGGCCAAGGCGATATCTATGTGCTGCAGTCGACCAGCTCCAACCTGTTCCGCTTCCGCGACCGCATCCAGGCCGGGCTCGATTATCGCGGCCCGGCGCTGTTCAGCGTCTTCTCGGGCGCCACCGCGCAGGCCGGCGGCCTGCCGCCTTATCTCGTCGCTGCGGCGGCGCTCGAAGCGCGCGCCTTCCCGGCCTTCGTCTACGACCCGGCGCAGGGTGGCGACTGGGCATCGCGCTTCTATCTCCAGGATAATCCGCAGGCCGAGCTCGACTGGCCGGTCCAGGGCCTCGGCTTCGAGGACGAAGCGCATCAGCGCGGCGCGGAAACGCTCGCCTTCACGCTGGTCGATTTCCTGGCTTGCGATCGGCGCTACGCGGCGAGTTTTGCCAGGGTGCCGCGGGCGAAGTGGAACGGTCACATGGTGCCGGTCGCCGAGAGCCTGCGCGAGGGCGCGGAGGGCGCGTCCGAGACGGTGCCCTGCCTGCTCATGGTGGATGGCGACAACGTGCTGCACAAAGTCATCGTCGACCGCCGGCTGATGCGCGAGGCGCGGCGCTGCCGGGACATGTGGCGCAGCCTGCAGGAGCTGGGCGGGAT
>JASHTP010000325.1 GCA_030040495.1 Alphaproteobacteria bacterium | reverse complement strand
TGAGCGCGATGTTGTCGCGAAGGTAGGGCGCCTCGAGCTGGAGCTCGCTCGGCTTCACGTAGAGGCGTTCGAACAGCGCGGGAATGCCCAGCGTCAGCACGACGAGGCCGAGGAAGCCCGCCACCGCGGCGGCCGGCAGCCAGTAGGCCCGCCACCGGACATTGGCCCATGAGGCGAGGGCGGCGGCGCCGGTGAGCCCGATCAGCATCCACAGGATCGGCAGCCGGACATGGATGTCGGTGTAGGCCGCGCCGACGACGACGCCGTTGTCGCCATAGAGCAGCAGGAAGCGGTCGAGCCCGTAGGACCAGGCCTTGAGCGCGAAGAACAGGCCGAGCAGGACCGAGCCGTGGGCGACCGCGGCGGACGACAGATGCCAGGGACGGCCGGGCAGCGAGAGGTCGCCGTTCACCCAGTAGACCGCGCCGGCGACGAGCGCGCTCAGCAGCAGCGTCACCAGCGCCCACTGCGTCAGCGCGAGATAGGCGGGCAGCGCGAAGAGGTAGAAGCCGATATCCTTGCCGAAGACCGGGTCGACCTGGCCGTAGGGCACGCGATCGATGAAGCGCAGCGCCACCGGCCAGTCGGCGCTCTCGCCGATCGCCGTCAGCAGCGCCAGGAGGCCGGCCGCGCCCAGGATGACGAGGCGCCAGGCGCGGCGCGGAACCGTGCGTCCGAACAGGTCGGACAGCGCCGGGAAGTTCGCGGCGAACCACGGGCCCGGATGCCTGGCGGAACGCAGCGCCAGCAATCCCGACGCCGCGAGGCAGAGCGCGGAGGCGACGAAGACGGCGAGAAAGACCAGGGTCTCGGCGACAATGATGGTGCGAAAGACGGCGAAATATCCGACCGACGAGAACCACAGCCAGTCCACGAGAAAATCGGAGACCAAGCCCAGGCCGATCAGGACGGCGACGATGAGCGCGATGGCCGCCGCGACTCTCCGAGCCCGCATGGCACGCCTCCCTCGTGGATCCTTGGCGCCCGTCGAAGCGACGCAAGAGGCGCTGCGTCCCCGCGCGCGCAACGTGAACAGGCGCCATCTTTGCCGCCGGTCGGGCCCGATCGCGACCCCCGACGATCACTCTATCTTGCCCGTCCCTGCTGCGGAAGCGAGCGCCGAATTTCCCCTCGCTCCTTGGATGAGGGGCAAGGGCGCGGCGCGACCGCGGGAACGCCCTGCGGCCGCTCATCCGGATCGTCGGCCCTGTGCCGGAAGGCTGAAGCTCGAACCGGTCGGCGCAGTCTATTTTCGCTTCAAGTCGAGCCGAGAAGACCGGCCGTTCGCGAGCCACGACCGCTTTTTCTTCAACGCCGGACGTTTCGACGGCCGGCTGCCAGCGCGCCCGGGCGCCGGTTCCGGACGCCCCGACTTTCCTGCGTCGACCGCGTCATTCGGCATCGGGCGCGCAGATGCGGGCGATCGTCTTTCCCGCCAAAACCTTCTCGGCGAAGGCGACGGCGTCCGGCATCGATCTCGTCAGCGCCTGGTAATGCGTCATCCCGGCGTAAAGATGGGCCTCGACAATGGTGCCCTCGGCGCAGGCTCTCTTCACAAGCTCGAGCTGCAAGCGGGTCGGCGCGTCGCGATCCTCCTCGCCGATCCCGATGAAGACGGGTTGCGACAATTTCAGCGACGGGTATTCGAGGAGAGACATGTTTGCCGCGAGCGCCTTCGCATAGCCTGCTTTCACGCTCTCCGCACGGGTCAACCCGGAGCCGAGAAGCTCGACGGCGAGCTGCCAGACGCAGGTGCGCCGGGTGAGCTCGAAGAACGGCAACGCCTTCTCGCTGAACATGTCCGACGCCCGCAGCGTCGGATCGGATTGCTGCGCCATCAAGCCGAGGTAAAGAGGGTACATGAGGATGTAGTCGACTTGATTGGCGGTGTCCTCCCGCATCGTCGCGACGGTCTCCGGCGTCGTATAAGGCACGCCGGCCGCAATGATGCCGCTTATCTCCAGGCCGGGCGCGTAGGAAGGTTGGAAAATACCGGCGCCCAACACCGCGGCGGCTCCCTGGGAAAATCCGGCAAGCACGAGCTTCTTGCCGACCGCGGGAAAGGCGTGTTGCACCGCGCGGATGCTGTCGAGCACGCCATAGGCCGCCGGGCGGACGGCCATATAGGGATGGGGTCCCGGGGTGCCGAGGCCCTGGTAATCGGTCGCGACGATGGCAAAGCCGTGCTCGAGCCAGGTGTTCAGCACGGCTTCGATCCTCAGCGGGAGGCCGGCCCATGAGGGGGCGCAGATGTCGGCCATCCCCACCGTCCCGTGCGCCCAGGCGAGCAGCGGCCAGCCGCCCGCGGGCGGCTTGCCTTTCGGCAGGAAGAACAGCCCCGAGACCGCCACCGGGGTCTTTCCGTCGACCCCGTCCGTCGAACTGTAAAGGATGCGAAGATCCGCGGCGGCGTTCGCAAGCCCGAGCATCGGTTCCAACGTCTCTTGTCGGAGCAGGTGGCCGGGTGTCGCAGGGATCGAACCCTTCCAGGTGTAAAAGCTCGAGACCCGCCCGTCGCCTTGCGAAGGGTCCGGCGCCGGCGTCTGCGCCGCCTCGGCGCTCGCCGCGCACAGTGTCGTTGCGAGGAACAAGGCGACGGCTCGGAGCATGTCTGCTCGTCCCGAAGATAGAGCTGCAAGGATAGGCCCGCTGGGGGAGGGAGCAAAGGACGGAATGCGCAGCGATGTCGCTCGTTCGCTCCGGCTCACCTTCAGCCGTCGGCCGCCGCGAGACATCCGGGAAATCGAAACCCCGCGCTCGGGTCCGCCGAGGGCTGCGGCGATGCCGTCGACAAGCGGACGTCGC
>JASHTP010000024.1 GCA_030040495.1 Alphaproteobacteria bacterium | reverse complement strand
CGGACGGCGAGCGGCAAGCTCGACCGGCGGGCGCTGCCGGAGCCGGCGGGGCGGGAGGCGGCGTCCTACCAGGCGCCGCAGGGCGCGGTGGAGGAGCTGCTGGCGGCGGCGTGGTCGGAGCTCTTGGGGGTCGAGCGCGTCGGCCGGCACGACAACTTCTTCGAGCTCGGCGGCGACAGCATTCTCAGCATTCAACTCGTCGCCCGCGCCCGCGCGGCGGGCATCGAGCTGACGCCGCGCCAGATCTTTCAGCAACCGACGTTGGAGCAGCTGGCCGCAACCGCCGGACGTCGCACCGCCGTCGCGGAAGCGCCGACGAGCGACCTCGATCCCGCGCCGCTCACTCCGGTTCAGCGCGCGTTCCTGGCGCAACCGGGACCGCTGCGTCACTTCAACCAGGCGATTTTGCTGCAGGTGCCGCCACGGCTCGATCCGGCCCGGCTCGAACGCGCCTTCGCCGCGCTTGTCGCGCACCACGACGCGCTGAGGCTCCGACTGTTCCGCGGCGACGAGGGCTGGCAACAGCGGGTTGCGCCGCCGGACGACGCGCAGCCGGCGGCATCGTTCGTGCGCGTCGACCTCGCCGGCGTCGCCGCCGCCGAAGTGCCGGCGCGCATCGCGGCGGAATCCGCCCGGTTGCAATCGAGCCTCGATCCCGTCCAGGGTCCGCTCTGCCGAGCAATGTGGTTCGACGCCGGCGACGCTCCCGGCCGGCTGCTTCTCGCCGTCCATCACTTGGCCGTCGATGCCGTCTCGTGGCGCATCTTGGTGGAGGATCTTGCCACCGCCTACGACCAGCTCGACCGCGGCCGCGCCCGCCTGCCGGAACGGACGACCGCGTTTCAGAGCTGGGCGCGGCTGCTGGGGCGCGAAGCCCTCGCGCCGGCCGTGCTCGCCGACCTGCCGCATTGGCGGCAGGTGTGCGCCGCCGCATCCGAGCTGCCGCGCGACCATGCCGCGGAAGTGGCGAATCTGGTCGCCGACAGCGAGCGGCTGACCCTCGAGCTCGACGCCGTCGCGACGCGCCGGCTGCTGCGCGAAGCGTCGCGCGCCTATCGCACGGAGATCAACGACCTGTTGCTGACGGCCCTGGCGCTGGCGCTCGCGGAGTGGCGCGAGACGCGCTACGGCGAGGCTCCGCGCGCCTTCGTCATCGATCTCGAGGGGCACGGACGCGAAGCGATTTCCGCCGGCATCGACCTGTCGCGCAGCGTCGGCTGGTTCACCTCCATATTCCCGGTCCGCCTCGATCTCGGCGCGATTGATCGAGCCGCCGCTTTCGCCGGCGACATGGCGGCCGGCACGGCGCTGAAGCGCATCAAGGAGGAGCTGCGTGCCATCCCGCGCAAGGGGCTGAGTTTCGGCCTGCTGTCCGCGCTCAACCCTGACACGGCGCCGGCGCTCGCGGCGATGCCCGCGCGGCAGCTGCTGTTCAACTATCTCGGCCGGCTTGACCAGACCGGTCACCGGAATTGGCGGCTGGCGGAGGAATCGCCGGGGCCGATGGTCGCGAACGAGCGGCGGCGCGCCTATCTGGTCGAGGCGAACGCGCTGGTGCAGTCGGGGACTTTGCGGGTCGAATGGACCTGGTGCCGCCGGGTTCACGACCGCGCCTCGATCGCGGCGCTCGCCCAATTCTTCGTCGCGGCGCTGCGCGGGCTCATCGCTCATTGCCTGACGCCCGGCGTCGGCGGGCACACGCCGTCGGACTTCCCGCTGGCGCCGATGAGCGTTGAAGATCTGGCGAAGCTGGAGCGCGACTATCCCGATCTCGAAGCGGTCTATCCGCTGTCGCCGCTGCAGCAAGGCTTGCTGTTCCACGCGCTTTATGCCGGCGATGCCGATCCTTATCGCGTGCAGCTCTGCCTCGATATCGAGGGACCACTCGAGCCGCCGGTGATGCGACAGGCTTGGCAGCGCCTGCTCGAGCGGCACGAAGCGTTGCGCATCGCCCTCGTCGAGCGGCAGGACCGTCCGCTCCAGCTGGTGCGGCGCGCGCTCGAGCTGCCGTGGCGCGAGGAGGATTGGTCGGCGGGCGACGACGCCGCGTTCGCGCGCCGGCTTGCCGCTTTCCTCGACGAGGATCGCGCCCGAGGCTTCGATTTCGCCGCCGGGCCGCTGCTGCGGGTCGCGTTGCTGCGGCGCGGCACGAGCCGCTGGACCGTGGTTCTCACCAACCATCACATGATCCTCGACGGCTGGTCGCTCTCGGTGCTGCTGAGCGAGCTCTTCGCGATCTACCGGCAGCTCCAGGCCGGCGGGCCGGCGCTGCTGCCGGCGCCGCGACGCTATAGCGACTATCTCGCCTGGCTGGCGCAGCAGGACGACGCGGCCGCGCGCGCTTACTGGCGCAAGCGTCTCGCCGGCGCGACGGCTTTGCCCGAGCCGTTCGATCGCCCGCCGCACGACGCGAAGGGCGTGACCGTGCGGCAGGTGACGCTGCCCGCAGCGACCTTCGCCGAGCTGCAGCGCTTTGCCCGCCGGCACGGCCTTACTTTGGGAACGCTGGTTCACGCCGCCTGGGCGGTGATTCTCGCCCGGCATAGCGGCCAGGGCGACGTGGTGTTCGGCAGCACGGTCGCGGGCCGGCCTGGGGATCTCGACGGTGTCGAGCGCATGGTCGGCCTCTTCATCAATACGCTGCCGCTTCGGGTGAAGGTCGAGGGAGAAGCCAACATCGCCGAGTGGCTTGCCGGCCTGCAGGCACTTCAGATCGAGGATCGTCGGCATGGCCATGTGTCCTTGGCCGAGATCCAGCGCGAAGCGGCAGCGGGCGCCGATCTCGTCCGGACGCTGGTCGTGGTCGAGAACTATCCCGTCGATGCCGCGCTGCTGGATGGCAGCGCGCCGGACGCGCTCGGCCTGCGCCTCGCTGCGGTCTCGGCGATCGAGCAAACCCACTATTCTCTCGCCCTGATCGCTCTGCCGCAGCAGTCGCTGGAATTGCGCCTCGCCTTCGACCGCGCGCGGGTCGACGAAGCGACGGCGTCACGCCTGCTGCGCCACGTGGAGCGTGCGCTTGGGTTCATGGCGTCGCGCCCGGAGGGCCGGCTGTCGGAGCTGTCGCTGCTGTCCGCGGCGGAGCGCGTTCAGCTGGTGGAGGGTTGGAACGCGACCGCCGAGGCGGTTCCGGCGGCGACGCTGGCGTCGCTGTTTGCGGCGCAGGCGTGTCGCACG
>JASHTP010000324.1 GCA_030040495.1 Alphaproteobacteria bacterium | reverse complement strand
GCACCAGCGCCAGCTCGGGAAACGCACTTCCCTTCATGCCGAAGCCGCCGCCGACGTCGGGCGAGATCAGGCGGAAGCGGTTCGCCGGCAGCTTGAAGATGTTGGCGGCGAGCTCGACGCGCGTGCGATGGACGCCCTGCAGACCGGCGTAAAGGGTA
Organism: Alphaproteobacteria bacterium; assembly: GCA_030040495.1. Taxonomy (GTDB): domain Bacteria; phylum Pseudomonadota; class Alphaproteobacteria; order ATCC43930; family CGMCC-115725; genus DAHUYF01. Next base: position 5,144 of record JASHTP010000324.1, on the reverse strand, counting down.
TAACGACCGTCGCGCTCGTCATAGAGCCCGAGCGCCGTGCGTCCTTCCATCGGATTGACGGCGACCCGGCTGATGCGGAAGCGCTCCTTCACCACATGCTTGGCGCGGGCGAAGGCGGCATCGACCGCCGCTTTGCCGCCGATCTCGTATACGAAGCAAATGTTGTCCGGCACCTCGTCCCATACCGCAGGCACGCCCGGCAAGGGCGCGCTCGCCGTATCGGTGACCGACGGCAAGACCTCCCAGTCGACGGCGACGAGCTCCGCTGCGTCCTTCGCCTGGGCGAGGCTTTCGGCGACGACGGCCGCGACCGGCTCGCCGACGTGGCGCACGCGGTCGAGCGCCAGCACGCGATAAGGCGGCACGAAGTTGGCGGAGCCGTCCCGCCGCTTGCGCTGAACCGCCGATGAAAACGTGCCGAGACCGTCGGCCTCGGCATCCTTGCCGGTCAGAACCGCAAGCACGCCCGGGGCGGTGGCGGCGGCGCCGACGTCGATGGCTCGGAGGCGCGCCGCGGCGTGCGGCGAGCGCAGGAGGTAGAGATGGGCCTGGCGCGGCAGGTCGATGTCATCGGTATAGCGACCGCGACCGCGCAACAGCTGGAAATCCTCCGTCCGGGGAACGGCCCGGCCCAGGTCGAATTCGCGCAACGGCTCCTCCCCGGTTTGGCGCGCGATCCTGCCCGTTCGGTCGCGCTTCTGTCCAGACATTGACAAGCGTCGCCGCCCGTGCGGATATGCGTCGAAAACTTGCGCCGATCGCTGATGGTGATCGGCCGATAAAATGACAGGTTGCGGCGGGAGGGGAACAATGGCGAGACGGGCTTGGCTGGCTGCGGCGCTCGCTCTGCTGCTGGTGACGTCATCGACCGGCCGCGCCGACGAGCCGCTCAAGCTGCGCATCGGCTGGGCCGTCGTCCCGGGCCAGCTCACCTCGATCATCTTCGCCAAGCCCGAAATCCTGAAGCATTACGGCAAATCCTACACCGTGGAGCTCATCCATTTCCGCGGCAGCACGCCGCAGATCACGGCGCTGGCGGCGGGCGAGCTCGACATCGCCGCGCTGGCCTTCTCGTCCTTCGGCCTCGCCATTCAGAACGCGCATATGGACGATCTCCGACTGATCGGCGACCTCTATCAGGACGGCGCCGACGGCTACTACGCCAACGAGTATTTCGTCCGCACGGACGGCCCGATCCACAAGGTCGAGGACCTCAGAGGCAAGGTGCTGGCCACCAACGGTCTCGGCGGCGCCGTCGATATGGCGCTCCGCAAGATTCTCAGGGATCATGGGCTCGAAGCGAACCGCGACTACCAGATCGTCGAAATTCAGTTCCCCAACATGGCCGCGGCCCTCGAAGAGAAGAAGGTCGATCTCGCCGGCATGGTCATGCCGTTCGCGCTGATCGCCAAGAAGTCCGGCAAGGTCCGTACCCTTTTCACCATGAAGGATGCGATGGGAGAAGCGCAGACGACGCTGATGGCGGCGCGGCAAGGCTTCATCGCGGCCCATCGCGCCGTGCTCGTCGATTTCTTCGAAGACTGGCAGCGAGCGATGCGTTGGTACTATGACCCCAAGAACCGTGCCGAGGCGATCAAGATCCTCGCCAATTTCACCAAGCAGCCGCCATCCGCCTACGAAGATTGGGTCTTCACCAAGAACGACTACTATCGCAATCCGGACGTGATCCCCAATGTCAAAGCCTTGCAGAGCAATCTCGACGTCCAGAAGGAGCTGGGACTGCTCAAGATCTCGATCGACGTCAACAAGTATGCCGACCTGTCGCTCGTCGAGGAAGCGGCGAAGCGGCCGCGCTGAGTCCGACGCGGCACCGGCATGACGGCGACGGGCATCTCGTTCCGCGGGGTGAGCCACACCTATCGCCCGCCGCGCGGCCAGCCTGTGTTGGCTTTACAAGACGTGTCGCTCGAGGTGCGCGAGCGCGAGTTCCTGGCGCTGCTCGGTCCCAGCGGCTGCGGCAAGAGCACGCTGCTCTATCTTCTCGGCGGATTTCTGCCGGTCGAGACCGGTGAGATCACCGTCGCCGCCAAGCGCGTCGCAGGGCCCGGCCCGGACCGCGGCATCGTCTTCCAGAACTTTGCGCTTTACCCCTGGAAGACCGTGCGGCAGAACATTCTCTACGGGCTCGAAAAGCAGCGGCTGCCGCGCGCCGAGCGCGAGCGGCGCGCGCAGGAGTTGGTCGAGCTGGTTCATCTTCGGGGGTTCGAGAACAGCTATCCCGCGCAGCTCTCGGGCGGGATGAAGCAGCGCGTGGCCATCGCCCGGACCCTCGCCGTCGATCCCGCCATACTGCTGATGGACGAGCCCTTCGGCGCGCTCGATGCCCAGACGCGCGCGCTGATGCATGAAGAGCTCCTGGCGATCATCCGGCGCAGGCCGAAGACTGTGGTCTTCGTCACCCACGACGTTCGCGAGGCGGTCTATCTCGCCGATCGCGTCGCCGTCATGTCGGCCCGCCCGGGGCGCATCAAGGAGATCGTCGATACCAGCTTCGCCGGCGAACGGGGCGCCGAGATCGCCGGCACGCACGCCTTTGCCGAGAAGGTGGAGCATATCTGGGGCCTGGTGCGCAACGAGGCGATTCTCGCGCAGGAGCGCCGGGAGCCGTGAAAGCCGCGCTTACGCGCTACTCGCCGCTGCTGCTGCTGGCCGCCGTCTGGGAGGCGGCGCCGCGGCTCGGCCTCATCGACAAGGATACGCTGCCGCCACTGAGCGCGGTCCTCCGCGCCTGGATGGAATTGCTGCGCGATGGCGACCTGGCGGTCAACGGCCTGTCTTCGTTGCAGAACCTGTCGGCCGGTCTCGCCCTCGGCGTCGTCGTCGGCGTGACCCTCGGCATATTGATGGCGTGGTACCGCCCGATCGAGATCCTGATCAATCCGCTCATCCGCGTGCTCTACCCGTTGCCGCGCTCGGCGCTCATTCCGGTGACGATCCTCTGGTTCGGACTGGGCGCCGCCTCCAAGATCGCCGCCGTCTTCCTCGGTTGCCTGCTGCCGGTGGTGATCGGCGCCTTCAACGGTGCGCGCGGCGTCGAGCAGGTGCTGATCTGGTCGGCGCTTGCCGCCGGCGCAAAGCGTCATCAGGTGCTGTGGGACGTCGTCCTGCCGGCGGCGATGCCGGAAATCCTGGCCGGCATACGCAATGCCCTGGCGCTGTCCTTCATCCTGCTGGTCGCGGCCGAGCTGCTCATCAGCCAGCGCGGTATGGGCTACCTCATCTCCTCCTTCGGCGAGGGCGGCGCCTACGATGCGATGTTCGCCGGCGTCCTCACGGTTTCGGCCGTCGGCTTTTTCGCCGACCGCCTTTATCTCCTGCTGATGCGCCGGGCGTTGCGATGGCGGGCGTGAGCGCGATAGGGCAAGCGCTGTTGCGTTGGGCCTCGATCCTCGGGGTGCTGGCGCTGTGGCAGGGCTTTGCAGAGGCGCATGTCGTCTCGGCCTTCCTGCTCCCGGCCTTCTCCACGGTCGTGGTTCGGCTCTATCACGACGTCGTCTCGGGCGACGTGATCCTCGGCATTGCGCTGACGCTCTATCGTGCCTTTGCCGGTTTCGCTTTGGCAGCGGTCGCGGGCATCGCCATCGGCGTGATGATCGCACGCGTCCCGCCGATGCGCTGGTTCTTCGATCCGCTGGTGTCGATCGGGCTGCCGATGCCCAAGATCGCCTTCCTGCCGGTGTTCATTCTGTGGTTCGGCGTCTTCGACGCGTCGAAGATTCTCATGGTCGCCTTCTCCGCCGTTTTCCCGGTGGTGGTGTCTGCCTGGGCGGCGGCGGACGGCGTCGAGCACGTCCTGCTGTGGTCGGCGCTCAGCCTGGGAGCGAGCCGTGCTCAGCTCCTCTGGGAGATCGCGCTGCCGTCCTCGCTGCCCCAGATCTTCACCGGTCTGCAAGTGGCGATGCCGATCGCGCTCATCGTCGAAATCATCAGCGAGATGGCGATGGGCGGCGAAGGGCTCGGCGGCTCGATCATGACCGACATGCGCTTTGCCGATTCGCCCGGGGTCTTCGCCGGCATTCTCGCCATCGCCATCGTCGGCGCAGGGCTGGTCAGAGCGATGGAACTCATCCGCCGCCGCCTGCTGGTGTGGCATGCCGAGGCATCCGCCGCGTAAGCCGGCGGCTCAACCGGCGGCGGGACGATATCGACCTCGCGGCTCGCTCATTCGCCGAGCAGGCTGCCGACGACGAGGCCGGCTTCGTTGCCGGCGATCTTCTTGCCGTCCTCGAACCGGCAACGCAGCACCTCGATGAAGCCGCCCTGCGCGTGGACGGTGAAGCTCGCTGCGCCGGCCGCCACCACCTCGCCGCATTTCAGCCCTTTGACCTCGGCAAAGGTGCGTGCGGCGATCTTGCGGGAATCGAAAAGATGGAGCCGCCGGCCGCCCGCAATCGTCCAGGCTCCCGGCGCCGGATTGCAGCCGCGGATGATGTTGTAGACGACGTCGACCGGATTCGCCCAATTGATGCGCGATTCGGCCTCGCGGACCCAACCCTCATAGCTTGCCAGGCTTTCGTCCTGGACGCGCTCCTGGGCCTTGCCGGCGAGCACGAGATCGGCGGCCTCGACGAGCGCGGCGACGCCGAGCGGGAAGATCTTGTTGAAATAGACGCTCGCGACCGTATCGTCGGGGCCGATTTCGACTTCCTTCTGAAGGACGATGGGTCCCTCATCGAGGCCGTCGACCGGGCGAAAGATGCTGAGTCCGGTACGGCTCTTGCCGAGCATGATCGGCCAACTGATCGACGAGGGGCCCCGGTGCTGCGGCAGCAGCGACGGATGGAATTGGATAGTGCCCAGCCGGGGCAAGCGGCAGAAGGTCTGCGGCACGAATTGCAACACATAAGCCATGACGCCGAGATCGACGCCGAGCCGGCGGAGCGCGTCGATGGTTTCGTCGGCGCCATAGCTCGCGGTCGGGAACACCGGCAGGCCCTTCTCGCGCGCCGCAATGGCGAGGGGGTCGGGCTTGGCCTCGGGCGCGTCCGGCGGGACGAATACGCCCGCGACCGTGTCGCCGCGTGCCGTGAACGCATCGAGCACGGCCGTGCCGAACGCCTGCTGACCGATGATCGCAACCCGCATGAGCATTGCCCCCTTCGTCGCAGGGGTAGCAGAGAACC
>JASHTP010000323.1 GCA_030040495.1 Alphaproteobacteria bacterium | reverse complement strand
CGCGAGGAGCTCCTCGGCGCCGGCGACGGCGGGCGCCGCGCTCACAGCGCGAAGCCTTGCGCCAGCGCCGCGAGCGATGTGCGCGGCCGGCCGATCTCCGGCTGAAACGGCCGGCGCCCGCCGGCATAGAGCACGCCGATGTTGAACCCGTCATCGGTCATGATGCGCCGCGCCGCGCGCGCGGGATCGTCGGTGGGCGGCACCGGCGAGGGCCGCGTCCGCTCCTTCCACTGGCGCTGCTCCGGGCGGAAGGTGATGCAGGGGCTGAGCAGCTCGACGAAGGCGAAGCCCGGCGAGCGGATCGCCTGGGCGATGATCGCCGCCGTGCCGACGATGTCGCCGGAAAAGGCGCGGGCGACGAAGTTGGCGCCCGAGGCGAGCGCGATGACCAGAGGCTGGAACGGCCGCAGCCCGGTGCCGCCCGGCGTCAGCGCATTGTCCCAGTCGGGCTCGGTGGTCGGCGAGGACTGACCTTTGGTCATGCCATAGACGTGATTGTCCATGACGATGTAGGTGAGGTCGACATTGCGCCGGCAGGCATGGAGAAAGTGATTGCCGCCGATCGAGTAGCCGTCGCCGTCGCCGCCGACGGCGATGACGGTGAGCTCGGGACGGGAGAGCTTGAGCCCGGTGGCGACCGCGAGCGCCCGCCCATGGACGCCGTGGAAGCCGTAGCAGCTGGTGTAGGCCGGCATGCGCGACGAGCAGCCGATGCCGGAGACGACGGCGACCCCCTCGGGACGCAGCGCGAGATCGGCGAGCGCGCGCGTGAGCGAGGTGAGGACGCCGTAATCGCCGCAGCCCGGGCACCAGACCGGCTTGGTGTCGGATTTGAAGTCCTTGGCCGCCAAGGCGGCTGTCAGCGGCGCGTTCATGACCGGCTCCAGCGGACGAGCTCGTGATGGATGTCGTGGGGGCGCAGCGGCAGCGGGCCGGGACGGCGCAGCGATCTCATCTCGGCCGCCAGCGCGTGCTCGGCGCGCAGATAGCGGTGGAACTGGCCGCTATGCGTCTGCTCGACGACGAGGATGCGCGCGACGCCGGCGAGCGAAGCGGCGAGGCGGTCGGGCTGCGCCGGCGCCAGCAGGCGGAGCGAGACGAGCTTCACCGCGATCCCGTCGGCGCGGGCGCGGGCGGCGGCCTCGCGCGCCGGTCCGGTGCACGAGCCCCAGGTGAGGATGGCGATCTCGCCCTCGCCCTCGATATCGGCCCAGCGCGGCGCGTCGTCGACGGCGGCGAGCTTGCGCCGGCGCTTGTCGAGCTGCGCCAGATGGTCCGTCGCCTGGCTCGACGGCGTGCCGCGCTCGCTGTGCTCGAGCCCGTCGGCGGTGTACATCAGGCCGGGCATGCCGGGGATCGCCATGGGCGAGATGCCGGAGGGCGTGAGCGCATAGCGCCGGTAGTCCCGGCCGTCGCCGCCGGCGAGGGCGCGCCGGGCGGCGCTGCCGGCCGCCGGCGGCGGGTCGATGACGATGCGGGTCTGGCCCATCGCCTGATCGGACAGCACCAGCACCGGCACCTGCATCGCCTCGGCGAGATGGACCGCCCATTCGGTGGTGGCGAGGCAATCGGCCACCGAGTTCGGCGCCACCACGACATGCGGCGCGTCGCCATGCAGGCCGTAAAGCGCGATGTTGAGGTCGCTCTGCTCCGATTTGGTCGGGATGCCGGTCGAGGGCCCGCTGCGCATGACGTCGACGACGACGAGCGGGATCTCGGCGGCGACCGCGAGGCCGAGCGCCTCGGTCATCAGCGAGAGGCCGGGGCCCGAAGTGGCGGTGAGCGCCGGCGTGCCGCCATAGGAGGCGCCGATCGCCATGTTGATCGACGCGAGCTCGTCCTCGGCCTGCACCAGCACGCCGCCGACATCGCCGAGCGCCGGCGACATCCATTCCAGCATCTCGGTCGCCGGCGTGATGGGATAGGCGGCGACGAAACGCACGCCGCCGCGCAGCGCGCCATAGCCCGCCGCCTCGTTGCCGGTGATGAGCCAGCGTCCGTCGCGCCGCGGCGCCGGCGGCAGACGGTGCGGGCAGGCGACGCCCGAAGCGGCCTGCCGGCCGGCGGCGATCGCAGCGAGGCTCGCGGCCGCGCGCTCGCCATCGCTGCCCAGGATGCGGCGCACCGCCTCCGCCACCGCCGCCTCGGGCAGGCCCATGAGGCCCGCGACATAGCCGAGCGCCACCATGTTCGCCCGCCCGCCCGGGAGCTTCTTGGCGATGTCCTTCATCGGCAGCTCCAGGCGCGTCGCCCCCGGAGCGACCATGGCGGCAGGCGGCTCGCCCTGGCTCGGGTCGCCGATGACGAGGCTTTCGGCGGCGAGCGGAATCTCGGCGGCGAAGCGCTCGAGATTGACCCAGTCGACCGAGACCAGCAGGTCGAAGCGGTCGTCATGGCCCTCGATCGGCGCGCCGGCGAGGCGGATCAGCGCCGCCGCCTCGCCGCCGCGGATCTGCGGCCCGCTCGAGCGGCTCATCAGGCCGTAATATCCGGCCAAGGCCGCCGCCTCGAGCAGCATGTTGCCGGCGGTCATCACGCCGGTGCCGCCGCTGCCGGTCAGGGCAATCGAGACCGAGGACCGGATCTCGCCTCGCGCCGTCCCCTGCGTCATCGCCCGCTCCCTTGCCGAGCCCCGATCGCCGCGCCGGATTGACCTGGATCAAATCTGCGGGCGGCGATCCCGGGCATGCTCATTGCCGCTTGACGCTATAGAGGTAAATTGGTACTGTAATACCAATTTAGCGCAAGCCGGCGCCGGGGTCAAGCGCGAAGCGCCGGACCCGAAGCGCCGGACGGGGCCGCCGGAGGGGCGGCGCGGAAGGGAGCGCAGCCATGCAGCCACCCGCCTATCGCTGGATGATGACGGCGGTCAAAGCGCCGCTGGTGCGGAGCGAGTTCGATCCCGCCGTCGGCGCCGGGGAGGTGGCGGTGGCGATCGCCGGCTGCGGCGTCTGCCACACCGATCTCGGCTATCTCTACGACGGCGTGCGGCTCAACCATGCGCTGCCGCTGGCGCTCGGCCACGAGATCAGCGGCCGGGTCGCCGCCGCCGGGGCCGGCGCCGAGGCCTGGCTCGGCAAGAGCGTGATCGTGCCGGCGGTGCTGCCCTGCGGCGAGTGCGCGCTGTGCCGGCGCGGCCGCGGCACCATCTGCCGCCATCAGAAGATGCCCGGCAACGACATCCAGGGCGGCTTCGCCAGCCACATCGTGGTGCCGGCGCGCGGGCTCTGCCCGGTCGACGAAGCGCGGCTCGCCGCCGCCGGGCTCGGCCTCGCCGACGTCTCGGTCGTCGCCGACGCCGTCACCACGCCCTATCAGGCGGTGCGGCGCGCCGGCGTCGGACCGGGCGCGCTCGCCATCGTCGTCGGCGTCGGCGGCGTCGGCGGCTACGCGGTGCAGATCGCCAAGGCCTTCGGCGCCACCGTCGTCGCCATCGACGTCGACCCGGCGAAGCTCGCCCAGATCGCGCGCTGCGGCGCCGCGCTGACGCTCAACGCGCGCGAGCTCGACGGCCGCGCGCTCAAGGGCGCGGTCCAGAGCTTCGCCAAGGCCGAGCATCTGCCCGAGACCGAATGGTTCATCTTCGAATGCTCCGGCACGGCCGCGGGGCAGCTCACCGCCTACGGGCTCGTCGTCCATGGCGCGACGCTGTCGGTGGTGGGCTTCACCCTCGACAAGGTCGAGGTCAGGCTCTCCAATCTGATGGCGTTCGACGCGCGCGCGCTCGGCAATTGGGGCTGCCCGCCGGAGCTCTATCCCGCCGCCCTCGATCTCGTGCTCGACGGCAGGGTGGCGATCAAGCCCTTCGTCGAGCAGCGCCCGCTGGGCGAGATCAATGAAGTCTTCGACGCGGTCCATCGGCACGAGCTGAAGCGCCGCGTCGTGCTCGTCCCCACCGCTTGACGCAGGAAAGAGAGGATGACCATGGCCCCGTCGACGCTCGCCATCGCCGCTGAGACCAAGCCCGCCGCGCTCCGGGACCACAATCTGGTCGCCGAATTCTCCACCCCCGGCGTGCGCTACGAGAAGCGACCGGCGCGGACGCCCGACGGCGCCGTCGTGCCCGGCCTCTACAACGCCTGGATCGTCTTCGACAATCAGGGCCAGTTCAACTCCTACACCACCGAGATGGCCAAGGGCGCGATCATGGCCTTCCGCGCCGCGAGCATGGCGCGCGACGTCGTCGCCGTGGTCTTCACCGGCGCCGGCGACAAAGCCTTCTGCACCGGCGGCAACACCAAGGAATACGCCGAGTACTACGCCGGCAACCCGCAGGAATACCGGCAGTACATGCGGCTCTTCAACGACATGGTCTCCTCCATCCTCGGCTGCGACAAGCCGGTGATCTGCCGCGTCAACGGCATGCGCATCGCCGGCGGCCAGGAGATCGGCATGGCCTGCGACTTCTCGATCGCGCAGGACCTCGCCCGCTTCGGCCAGGCCGGGCCCAAGCACGGCTCGGCCGCGCTGGGCGGCGCCACCGACTTCCTGCCGGTCATGGTCGGCATGGAGCGGGCGATGGAATCGGGCACGCTCTGCGAGCACTGGTCGGCGCACAAGGCCTATCGCCTGGGCCTCATCTCCGACATCGCGCCGGCGCTCAGGGTCGACGGCAAGTTCGTCGCCAACCCGCTGGTGGTGACCGACCGCTATCTCGACGAATACGGCCGCATCGTCCATGGCGAGCCCAGGACCGGCGCGGCGCTCGCCGAGGGCAAGAGCCTGCTGGCGCGCGGCACGGTCGATCTCGCGCCGCTCGACGAGAAGGTCGAGCAGCTTTGCGCCAAGCTGCTGCTCACCTTCCCGGACTGCCTCACCAAGAGCTTCGAGGAGCTGCGCAAGCCCAAGCTCGACGCCTGGAACCGCAACAAGGAGAATTCGCGCGCCTGGCTCGCGCTCAACATGATGACCGAGGCGCGCACCGGCTTCCGCGCCTTCAACGAAGGACCCCGGAATCACCGCGAGGTCGACTTCGTCGCGCTGCGCCAGTCGCTGGCCCACGGCGCGCCGTGGAGCGAGGACCTCATCGAGAGCCTCGTCCCCAAGGAAGGAGCCGCGCGGTGACCGCGGCCGCGCCCGCGCCGCTGCGCGTCTGGCTCGACGAGGGCGGCCAGCTGCTGCGGCTGCGGCTGGCGCGGCCCAAGGCGAACGTGATCGACGCCGCGATGATCGCGGCGCTCGACCGCGCGCTCGCCGAGCATCTCGCCCGGCCCGACCTGCTCGGCCTGCTGATCGACGCGGAAGGGCCGAATTTCAGCTTCGGCGCCAGCGTCGAGGAGCATCTTCCCGGCCGCTGCGCGTCGATGCTGAAGAGCCTGCACGCGATGCTGCTGCGCCTGGTGGCGAGCCCGGTCCCGGTGCTGGTCGCGGCGCGCGGCCAATGCCTCGGCGGCGGGCTCGAGCTGGCGCTCGCCGGCACGCTGCTCTTCATCGCGCCCGACGCCAGGCTCGGCCAGCCCGAGATCAAGCTCGGCGTCGTCGCGCCGGCGGCGTCATGCCTGCTGCCCGAGCGGATCGGCCGCGCCCAGGCGGACGAGCTGCTGCTGTCGGGCCGCAGCCTCGACGCCGCGGGGGCGCTGGCGCTCGGCCTCGCGACCGCCGTCGCCGCCGATCCCGAAGGCGCGGCGCTCGCCTGGTTCAAGGAGCATCTCGCCGGCAAGAGCGCCGCTTCGCTGCGCCACGCCATGCGCGCTTCCCGCTGCGACCTGGTCGAGCGCGTCGGCGCCAAGCTGGCGCGCGTCGAGGCGCTCTATCTCGAGGATCTCATGGCGACCCGCGACGCGGTGGAGGGCCTCGAAGCCTTCCTCGCCAAGCGGCCGCCGAAATGGGAGCACCGCTAGCCATGACCGCCACCGGCGAAATCGTCGCCCGCTGCCAGGGCCTGTTCGACGATCTCAACTTCACCTATGCGCGCGAGTGGAAGGCGGCGGCGCCCGGCCGCAAGGTGGTGGGCTACATGCCCTTCTACGTCCCGCGCGAGCTGATCCACGCCGCGGGCGCGCTGCCGCTGGGCGTCCTCGGCGGCGGCGACCAGCTCGAGGTCATCCATGGCGACGCCTATTATCAGAGCTACATCTGCCGCATCCCGCGCTCGACCGTCGAGCTCGGCGTCACCGGCCGGCTCGACTTCGTCGACGGCATGCTGTTCCCCAGCATCTGCGACGTGATCCGCAACCTCTCGGGCATGTGGAAGATCATGTTCCCGAAGGTGAAGAGCCGCTATTTCGACGTGCCGCAGAACTATCGCAACGACATCGGCGGCGAGTTCTACATCAACGAGCTGACGGAGCTGCGCCAGATGCTGGCGGAGATGAGCGGGCGCGAGGTCACCGACGCCGCCATCCGCGCCGCGATCGCGCTCTACAACGAGAACCGCCGGCTGGTGCGCGAGGTCTACGCGCTGCGCGCCCGGCAGCCCTGGAAGGCGCCCTCGGCGGAGGTCTATCTGCTGATGCGCGCCGGCATGATCCTCGCGGTCGAGGAGCACAATCGCCTCCTCGCCGAGTATCTCGCCGCCGCCCCGGCGGAGGACCGGCCGCGCCGCGACAATTCGCGCGTCGTCGTCACCGGCGCCTTCTGCGAGCAGCCGCCGCTCAATCTGATCAAGTCGATCGAGCTCTCCGGCTGCTACATCGTCGACGACGACTTCATGCTGGTGAACCGCTGGGAGCGCTCGGACGTGCCGGAGGAAGGCGACCCGATCCGCAGCCTCGCGCTCGCCTATCTCCACAATTCCGGCGACACCTCGGCCAAGTACGAGCCCGACCAGAAGAAGAAGGGGCTCTACCTCGTCGAGGCGGTGAAGCGCAGCGGCGCCGAGGGCGTCATCTTCGCGGCGCCGAGCTTCTGCGATCCGGCGCTGCTCGAGCGGCCGATGCTGCAGGGCGTGCTCGCTGCCCACGGCATTCCCTACATCGCCTTCAAGTACGCCGAGAATTCCGGGCAGATGCAGCCGATCCGCGAGCAGGCCGGCACCTTTGCCGATTCGATCAAGCTGTGGAGCGACCGATGAGCGCCATGCCGGTGACCGAGGCGGTCAAAGAGCTGTCGATGCTGAAGCAGAAGGAGATGATCGCCGGCAATTACGAGCTGCTCGCCACCGCCAAGGCGGCCGGGCGCAAGGTCGCCTCGACCTTCGTGCCCGGCAATCTCAACGAGCTGATCATGTGCTTCGACATGGTCAACAACCTGCCGGAGATCAACGCCATCCAGAACGGCATGCGCAAGAAGAGCGGCGCCTACATCATGGAGGCCGAGAAGCGCGGCCATTCCGAGGATGTCTGCACCTATGTGAAAGCGGATCTCGGCATGGTGGCCAAGGGCAATCTCGGCCCCGACGGCAGGCCGCTGCCCGACCCGGACCTGCTGCTGCTCTCCTATACCGGCTGCTTCACCTTCATGAAGTGGTTCGAGCTGCTGCGCCAGCAATACAAATGCGAGACCGCGATGCTGCACGTGCCCTACGAGGGCGACGGGCGCGCCTCGAAGAACATGCGGGACTATGTGGTGAAGCAGCTCAAGGAAGAG
>JASHTP010000322.1 GCA_030040495.1 Alphaproteobacteria bacterium | reverse complement strand
ATGATCACCCGGTCGGCCGATTCCGCTTCGTCGATGAGGTGCGTCGCCCACAGCACGCCGATGCCCTGGTCGCTCTTGAGGCGAAGCACGTGCTGAAGCAGGTCGCGCCGCGTCGCGGGGTCGAGGCCGACCGTCGGCTCGTCCATCAGGAGCAGGCGCGGCTCGTGCAGCAGGGCACGCGCCAGTTCAACGCGGCGGCGGTTGCCGCCGGAAAGCTCGCGCGCCTTGCGCTGCGCCGTCTCGGCAAGGCCCAGCCGAGCCATGGCGGCGTCGATGCGGCGCTCGCGCACCGCGTGCGCGATGCCATGCAGCCCGGCATGGAAGCGCAGATTGGCGCCGACGCTGAGATCGAGGTCGAGCGTCGGCTGCTGGAAGACGATGCCGATGCCGGCCAGCGCCGGCACGGGGTCGCGACGGATGTCGTGGCCATGGACTCGGATGGTGCCGCCGTCGGCGACGAAGAGGCCGCTCAACAGCTGGAACAGCGTCGTCTTGCCGGCCCCGTTGAGGCCGAGCAGCGCCACGAACTCGCCGGCGGCGACGCTCAGGCTCACCCGGTCGAGCGCCGTCACCGCGCCGTAGCGCTTGACGACGTCCGCGACGACGAGGACCGGCTCGCGCCCGTCGCTCATGCGGCGCTCTCCGCCGCGGAGACCGAGGCGAGTCCGCGCAGCAGGTCGGGATAGCTCTCGAGCAGGCGCCGGCGCAGCGCCTCGACCGCGGCGCTCTCCGGCCCGCGCGGTCGCGGCAGGTCGAGCGGCAGGTCGAGCACCACCCGGCCGGGACCGGCCGAGAGGAAGAGCACGCGGTCGCCGAGGCTCAGCGCCTCGCGCAGATCGTGGGTGACAAAGAGGATGGCCGGCCGCCGCCGCGCCCAGAGCGCCAGCAGCAGCTCGCGCAGATGCTGCGCGGTCGGCGCGTCGAGCGACTGGAAGGGCTCGTCGAGCAGCAGCAGGTCGGGGTCCCGGACGAAGGCGCGCGCCAGCGCCACGCGGCGCTGCTGCCCGCCCGAGAGCTGCGCGGGATAGGCGTCGAGCAGCGCGCCGAGCTGCATCTCGCGCAGCAGCTCCTCGGCGCGCCCCTCTTGCCGCGGCGGCGGCTCCAGCGCGAGCCGGACATTCTCGCGGACGCTGAGCCAGGGCATCAGCCGCGGCGTCTGGAACACCATGCCGAGACGGCCGGCGGCGGCCGGGCCGCGCACGCTGCCCTCGAAGGCGCGATCGAGGCCGGCGACGATCGACAGCAGCGTGGTCTTGCCGCAGCCCGAAGGCCCGACGATGCAGGCGAGCTGCCCAGCCGGCACCGCGAAGACGAGATCCGTCAGCGCCGTCACCTCGCGCCCGTCTTGGCGATAGGCCTTTCGCCGGATCGCCACCTCGAGCGCATTCATGCGCGCCACCCCGTCAGGCGCCGCTCGAGCGGCCGGATGAGCCAGCTCTCCGCCGCCACCACCACGGCGATGAAGCTCGCGCTATAGGCCAGGATGTTGGTGATGTCGAAGAACTGGAAATAGAGATTGAGGCGGAAGCCCACGCCGTTGCTGCGGCCGACGAACTCGGCGACGAGGACGATCTTCCAGATCAGCGACAGGCCGGAACGCGTCGCCGCCATGAGATAGGGATAGAGTTGCGGCAGATAGACAAGGCGCAGCCGGCGCAGCCTCGGCAGGCGCAGCACGTCCGCCACCTGCAGCAGCTCGCGATCGACGGCGCGGGCGCCCTCGCGCAGGATGGTCGCGGTGTTCGGCACCTTGTTGAGCGCGACCGCGATGATCGCCGCCGCCTCGGTGAGCCCGCCCCAGATGTAGCAGAGATAGATGATGACCAGCGCCGGAATGTTGAGGCCGAGCACCAGCCACAGATCGAAGAAGGCATCGACCCGGCGGCTGCGCCCCATCAGGATGCCGACGGCCGAGCCCGCCGCCATGGCGAGCGCGAAGCTCGCCGCGACGCGCAAAAGCGTGACGCCCAGGTCGAACGGCAGCTGACCGTTGGCGACGAGCCTCGCCAACGCCGCCGCGACCGCCAGCGGGCCCGGCAGCAGCGGCGCCGCCGCGAGTCCCGCCACCGCGGCCCACAGGGCCAGGAGAGAGAGTGCCGAGAACCAGCGCAGCCAGACATCGCCGAAGCGCAACACCTGCACGGCCATGAGCGTCAGGAGCCGATGCCGGCGAAGAAGGTGCCCGCCGGCACCCGGCCGTCGGACGGCGCCTCGTCGATGCCGCCGAAGGAGATGAGGAGATCGAGCAGCCGCTGCGCCGCCGCGGCCGGATCGCGCACCTCGCCGCCAGCGACGCCGCGGCGGTAGGCCTCGCGCAGCCGCTCGAGAACCGCAGGGCTGTCGGCGCCGACCAGCGGCGCGATCTCGCGCCACTCCTCGGGCGACGCGACAAGCCGGTCGCGCGCGGCTTTCGCCGCCGCCAGAAATCCCTGCAGCGCCGCCCGGTGCGCCGCCGCCCAATGCTCGCTGAATACCCAGCCGAGCAACGGCGTCTGCGCCGGCAGGCCGAGCGCCGGCAGCATGTCCTCGACGCGCACCAGCTCGACGTAGCCCTGTTGCGGCAGCCGCGCATTGTATTGCCAGAAATTGATCGCGGCGGGGATGTCGCCCTTCTTGAGCGTCTCCAGCAGCAGCGGCGGCGCGGCGAAGACGGGCTCGGCGTCGTGCACGAGATCGAGGCCGGCGGTCTTCTTGGCATAGGCCCGCAGCACCAGCCAGCTCTTGTCGACGGGGCCGCCGGCGATGCCGATCTTGCGCCCCTTCAGATCGGCGATCGTCTTGATCCCGGAATCCGCGCGCACGATCAGGCCGCCGGTGGCGTGCGAATGCGGCACGAAGGTGAAATCGCCCCCGAGCGAGCGCCGGCGCGCCACCCAGAGCCAGTCGGTCAGAATGACGTCGACGGTGCCGCCTTGCAGCGCCACCGCAGTGCCGTCCTTGCCGGCGAGCTCGAGCGGCTGCACGACCACGCCACGCGCGCGGTCGAGCCCGTGCCGGCGCATGACGTCGAGCTCCCAGTTGACCGTGCCGAACTTGAGCACGCCGACCCGGACCACCGGCAGGTCCGCGGCGCGCGCGTTCGCCGCGACCATCGCCGACAACAGCAGCGCAAGGGCGAACGGCCACAGCCTTGGTCCGGGGCGCCGCGAGGTTTTGCTGCGTTCGTCCATCTCGGCCATCGTCCCGCCTCCCGTCGCCGCCGTCAACCCGGAGGAGCACGGCGCCGGCAGCGCTGCGTGTCTAATCGCCCTGCAGGTCGCGCAGGGTCAGGTGCTCCAGGATCTCGGGCTGGCGCGGCGGCAGATAGGTCATGCCGGCATCCCTTGCCAGCGGCGCCACCCGGTCTTCCGCCAGCAGCGCTTCGATGGCGTGATCGACCTGCGCGATGAGGTCGGGCTCGCTGCCGAGGCCGACGAAACCGATATTGAAACCGACCCGATAATAATAGCCGGTGGGCCTGAGCTTCGTCTCGGGATGCGCCGCGCGGTAGGCGTCGAAGCGTCGGAGGTCGACGAGACTAGCCTCGTACTCGCCCTTCTCGAGCCGCGGCAGGAGCTCGTGGCGCCCCGGCACGAGATGAGTGATCTGATCGACCAAGGCGCCGCCGTCATAAAGCATCAGGATCGTGTCAGCCAGGGTCGCCGCCTCGATGCCGAGCTTCATGCCCTTGAGGTCGGCAAGGTGGCCGACCGGCCTGGTGGCGGTCGGCCCGAGGATGATGGTGAGCGGCGCATAGGTGAAGGCGCGCGTCGGCGCCAGCGCGCCGAGCGCGACGCGCCGCTGGCGATCCTCCGCCTGGGCGCCGTCGAAATCCGGCAGCCGCGCCGTGTGCACCCGCGGCCTGCCGAGCGCGTCGCGCACCAGCGGGTAGCCGCCGACGAGCTGGCAGCGTCCGTCAGAAAGCAGCGCGTTGGCGTCGAGCACGGAGCTGTCGTCCGGATCGATCTTGGTCTGGTACCACTGGACCCTGAGCGGACGGCCGAGCCGCCGGGCGACCGCCTGCGAAACGGCGAGGACGAAGCCGCTGACCTCGCCG
>JASHTP010000321.1 GCA_030040495.1 Alphaproteobacteria bacterium | reverse complement strand
ATCGGCGCCGGTAAGCTCCACCCGCGCGGCGGCGGGATCGGGCAGGCCGGCGAGGCTCAGCAGCTCGGCGAGGGCGGCATAGGGCATGGCGCTGCGCCCTACCCTACACCTCCCGAGCCGCCTCGCGCAAAACCGCCCGCGCCTTGCCCGCCGTCAGGGCTGCGGCGCGAAAGCGACGCCGCGGAAGACCTCGCCCGAGCGCGACGCCTGCAAGGTCACGAAGCTCTCGAGCCGGCCGTCATCGCCGCGGTCCCGGTTGCGATCGGCCGCGTCGCCGTCCTGATGGCGGACGGAAAGCGAGGTCGCCGCCAGCCGGTCGGTGATCGCCACCAGCCGCGTCGGGTCGGGCTCGCCGCCGGAGATCGCGCTGGTCTGGGCGGTGATGGCGTAGATGGTCACCGTGCCGTCGTCATTGACCCGCCCGGTCAGGTTGCGCAGCCCCGTGGTGTAGGTCGGCACGGAGTAGCCCTGCACCTGCTGCGGCTCATTCAGCTGGAGCCCGTCCTGCAGCACATAGTCGAGCTGCCAGACGCCGCCGATCAGGCTCCATTTCTGCAAGCCCGCGAGCGGGTCGGTGACGAGGTCGGTATAGGTGGTGTTGCCCTGGCCGTCGGTCGTGGTGGAAATGACCGTGCCGCCCGGCACGCTGGTCGTGATGGTGGAGTTGCCCTCGTCGGCGACGTAGAGCGTGTTGGCGTCGGCAAAGAAGAAGCCGAACGGGGTCAGGGGCGAAGAGGCGCCGGTGACGGGATTGGTGGCTTGCGTCCCGAGCAGCTGGACGATGGTGTTGTTGGTGCCGCCGGTCGGTATGCCGTTGGCGGTGCCGTTCTCCACCTGGAAGACGCCGTCATCGCCGTTGCCGCCGCTGCCCTTGGAGACGTAGAGATTGCCGTTGAAGAAGCCGATGCCGCGCCAGTTGTTGTCCTTGACATGCTGCTTCGTCGATTCGTCGGGACGGTCGGTGGCGAGGTACGTGCCGAGCTGCGTCGACGCGGTCGAGCCCGGCGCGCCCAGGCGCACGCCGATCGTGGTGCCCGGCCCGGTGCCGGCAGGGGTCTTGTTCTCGGTGCTGTCGGCGTTGCCGGCCATGTAGAACTGCGTGCCGTCGACGGTGATCGCGCCGCGCGGATTGTCGCCGCTGAAGGCGTTGCTCTCGGGCTGAACCAGGAACGTGCCGTCGTACTTGACCAGCGCCACGGCACGGTCGAAGAACGGGCCGGCGGCGCCGGTGATCTGCGCCGCGGGATTGGTCGTCTCGGAGTTGGAGACGCCTTCGGCGCCGACCGGGCCGACATAGCCCATGTAGGTGAGGAAACGCCCGTCGGCCGAGAGGTGCAGCGAGCCTTCCGATTTCGAGCTGAAGCTCGTCGTGATGATGGGGCCGCCACCGGTGCCGCTCGTCGCGGTCAGCGGAAGGCTCGCCAATGGCCGCGAGAAGGGCTCGGGGCGGTAGCTGTCGAGAAAGATGCTGCCCTGGATGCCGGTGACGTTGGGATCGTTGAAGATGGTGGGAAAGCTCTCGCCGGCGCGCGCCGGGTTCGTGTCGCCGGCATAGACGACGCGGCTCACGACCAACGTGTTCGGGGCGAAAGCCTGCTGGGCGAAGCCAGGCGCGGCGAAGCTGCCGGCAAAGAGAGCGGTGCCGGCGAGCAGCGCGAAGCGGCCCCGGAAGGGCGTATGACGAAGCATGTTAGGTGTCTCCCCCGATGCGGACTGGCGGCGGAGACGAAACTAACGCGCGAGTGTGACGCGCCGATATTTCACCGATTACGCTTTGATGGCGGGCGGCGGCAAGAAAAAGGGGCAGCGCCCGCTGCCCCTTGTCGCGCCGAGAGGAGGAGCCGCGTCAGGCGGCTTCCTCTTCCGTCTCCTCGCTCTGGACGGGACCGCTGTCCTGGCCCTTGGCCTCGGTGTCGCGATCGACGAGCTCGATCACCGCCATGGCGGAATTGTCGCCGTAGCGGAAGCCGGCCTTGAGCACGCGGGTGTAGCCGCCGGCACGCGCCTTGTAGCGTTCGGCGAGCGTGGTCATCACCTTGTCGGCGAGCTTGGCGTCCTGGAGCGCGGCGATGAGCTGGCGCCGGGCGTGCAGCCCGCCGCGCTTGCCGAGCGTGATCAGCCGCTCGACCACCGGGCGCAGATCCTTCGCCTTCGGCAGGGTCGTGGTGATCTGCTCGTGCTTCAAGAGCGCGTGGCAGAGATTGTCGAACATGGCCTTGCGATGGGCCGAGGTGCGGCTGAAGCTGCGGCCGCGCAGACGATGGCGCATGACGGACCCTCCCGGCGCTCAGTACGGCTCTTCGAGGCGCTTGGCGAGCTCCTCGATGTTCTCGGGCGGCCAGTTCGGGATCTCCATGCCGAGATGGAGCCCCATCTGCGCCAGCACCTCCTTGATCTCGTTGAGCGACTTGCGGCCGAAATTCGGCGTCCGCAGCATCTCGGCCTCGGTCTTCTGCACGAGGTCGCCGATATAGACGATATTGTCGTTCTTGAGGCAGTTGGCCGAGCGCACGGAGAGCTCGAGCTCGTCGACCTTGCGCAGCAGGTTCTTGTTGAAGGGCAGCTCGTGCGCCGGCGCCTCCTCGCTGGCGGCGCGCGGCTCCTCGAAATTGATGAAGAGCTGCAGCTGGTCCTGCAGGATGCGGGCGGCGAGCGCCACCGAATCCTCGGGCGTCACCGCGCCGTTGGTCTCGATGCGCATCGAGAGCTTGTCGTAGTCGGTGACCTGGCCGACGCGGGTGTTGTCGACGCGGTAGCTCACCTTGCGCACCGGGCTGAAGAGCGCGTCGACCGGGATGAGGCCGATCGGCGCGTCCTCGGGCCGGTTCTGCGTCGCCGGCACGTAGCCCTTGCCGGTCTCGACGGTGAACTCCATCGAGATCTTGGCGGCGCTGTCGAGCGTGCAGATGAGGGCGTCGGGGTTCATCACCTCGATGTCGTGCCCGGTCTCGATCATGCTGGCGCGCACCTCGCCCGGGCCCTGCGCCTTGAGGCGCATGCGCTTCGGACCCTCGCCGTGCATCCTGAGCGCGATGCTCTTGACGTTGAGCACGATGTCGGTGATGTCCTCGAGCACGCCGGGCAGCGAGGAGAATTCGTGCAGCACGCCCTCGATCTGCATCGAGGTGATCGCCGCGCCCTGCAGCGAGGAGAGCAGCACGCGGCGCAGCGCGTTGCCGAGCGTCAGGCCGAAGCCGCGCTCGAGCGGCTCGGCGACGACGGTGGCGATGCGCGCGGGGTCGTCGCCCGGCTCGACCGAGAGCTGCTTGGGTTTGATCAACGCTTGCCAGTTTTTCTGAAGCACGAGCGGAACCTCATGTCGTTTGGCGCGACGGAAAGATCGCTGCCCTCAAGTCCGAACGCGGTCGTCGCCGGCGACGAGGCGTTCCCAAGGCGCGGCGCCGGAGCGCCGGCCGAA
>JASHTP010000320.1 GCA_030040495.1 Alphaproteobacteria bacterium | reverse complement strand
ACGCCGCCCTCCAGCGCCGCCACATGGCCTTCGAGCGACGTCCCGGTGCCGAAGGCGATCACCGGCACCTTATGCGCCGCGCAGAGCGTGACGATCTCCGCCACCTCCTCGGTCGAGCGCGCGAACACCACCGCGTCCGGCGGCGCCGCCGCGTGATAGCTCTCGTCCTTCCCATGCTGCTCGCGCACCGACGGCGCCGTCGACAGCCGCTCGCCGAAGCGCTGCTTCAACCGGTCGATGACGGGGTTCGCATCGGTGCGGCGCAAGGCCGGCGCGGTCATGGTTCGTCTCCTCGTGGCTTGGCGCGCTGCAAGATCAGGGGGCGGAATTGCATCTGCCTCACGCGAACACGCCTTTCAGCTCGCGCTTCAGGATCTTGCCGTTGGCGTTGCGCGGCAGCGGCTCCTGGCGCAGCGCGATGCGCGCCGGCACCTTGAAGGCGGCGAGCCGCTCCGCGACGTGGCGGCGCAGCGTCTCCTCGCCGACCTGCGCGCCGGGCTTCAGCTGCACCACCGCGCCCACCTCTTCGCCGAGCACGCGGTGCGGGATGCCGATCACCGCCGCGTCCATCACCGCCGGGTGGCTGTAGAGCGCGTCCTCGACCTCGACGCAATAGACGTTCTCGCCGCCGCGGATCAGCATGTCCTTGACCCGGTCGAGGATGTAGAGGAAGCCCTCCTCGTCGATGCGCACGAGATCGCCGGTGCGCAGCCAGCCGCCGCCGAAGCTCGCCGCCGTGGCTGCGGGCTTGTTCCAATAGCCCTTCACCACGTTGGGCCCTTTGACCCAGAGCTCGCCGACCGCGCCCGGCGCCACGTCGTTGCCTGCGGCGTCGACGACGCGCACGTCGCAGACCGGGATGACGAGGCCGGCGCTGTCGGGCTTGCGCTGGTAATCCTCGGCGGCGTTCTGCGAGGTCACCGACGAGGTCTCGGTGAGGCCGTAGCCGTTGCCCGGCATCGCCCGCGGGAACCGGGCCTTGATCCGCGCCACCAGCTCCGGCGCCGCCGGCGCGCCGCCATAGCCGATGCTCTCGATGCTGGAGAGATCGTAGCGCTCGAAGTTCGGATGCTCGATCACCTGCCAGGCCATCGACGGCACGCCGCCGAAGCCGTTGATCTTCTCGCGCTCGATGAGCTGCATGGCGCGCTCGGCATCCCAGCGATACATCAGCACGATCTTGTTGCCGGCGTAGAGGCTGGCGCAGAGCACGGAATGGCAGCCGGTGGCGTGGAAGAACGGCACCGAGAGCAGGGTCGCGGTCTTGGGCGCGGTGCCCGGCGCCGGCAAGGGCTCGCCGCGGCGCAGCAGCGTGCGCGCCCGCGCAAAGGCGATGCTGAGCAGGTTGGTGCAGATGTTGCGATGGCTGCCGAGCGCGCCCTTGGGCTTGCCGGTCGTTCCCGAGGTGTAGAAGATCGTCGCGTCGTCCTCGGGATCGAGCGCCACGGGCGGCAGCTCGCCCTCGTCGGCGAGCGCCGCTTCGAAATCGAGCCGGCCCGGCGGCAGCGCCCGCTCGGCGCGCGCCACCAGCACCGCCTCGAGCGGCAGTCCGGCGAGATGGGGCGCGAGCCGCTCGGCGCGCTGGGCATCGGCGACGAGGAGCCGGGCGCCGCAATCGGCGAGGCAGTAGAGCAGCTCCGGCCCGGTCATCCAGGCGTTGAGCGGCACGACCACGGCGCCGGCCGCCGCCGCCGCCCAGAAGGCGATGGACCATTCCGGGAAGTTGCGCATGGCGATGGCGACGCGGTCGCCCTTGCGGATGCCGAAGCGGAAGGCGAAGGCGCGCGCCAGCGCCGCCGCCTTGCGGTAATGCTCGGCATAGGAAAGCCGCTCCGCCTCATAGACCAGGAAGGGCCGGTCGCCCTGCGCGCGGCTCGCCTCGAAGACGGCGCGCAGGCTCGGCGGCGCGTTCTTCCACACCCGCGTCGCAATCCCGCTTATCACCTTCTCTTCCATCTCGAACGGCGCGCCCGGCGCGGTCAGCGCCGCGACCGAAGCCGCGATCGACAATCCCCTCACGTTTCCATTCCGTTGTCGTTCTGGGTCGGCAAAGCGTCGCTTCCGAGCCTAGAGCAACTCGGCCGGGCCGCCAATTCGCCCGGCAGGCGCGAAATACGAGGCCGGCACGTTGAATTTATGGGATTGACCAAGACTGAATGTTGATCTAGGGTCCCGCGGTCGCGCCGATTTGAAGCCTCAGCTTGCGGGCGCGTTAGAAATCCAGCTAAAGCGAGGGTGGCCCGTCCGCCCGGCGCGAAGCTGTGGCGGATTTTTTGCGAAAGGGCCATGCCATGATCAAGTCCAAACATCCCGAGACCATCGCGCTGCATGCGGGCTATCGCCAGGATCCCGCGACCGGCGCCGTCGCCGTGCCGATCTACCAGACCACCTCCTACCAGTTCCGCGACACCGCGCATGCCGGGCGGCTCTTCGGCCTCGAGGAACTCGGCAACATCTATACGCGCATCATGAACCCGACCTGCGCCGTGCTCGAGGAGCGGGTCGCGGCGCTCGAAGGCGGCGTGGCGGCGCTGGCGCTGGCCTCGGGCCAGTCGGCGGAATTCATCGCCATCCAGAACATCGCCCATGCCGGCGACAATTTCGTCACCTCGACCGACCTCTATGGCGGCACCTGGAACCTCTTCGCCAACACCTTCAAGTCGCTCGGCATCGAGGCGCGCTTCGTCGATCCCGAGGATCCCGAAGCCTTCGCCCGGGCCAGCGACGCGCGCACCCGCGCCTTCTTCGGCGAGACCCTGCCCAATCCCAAGCTGCGCGTCTTCCCCATCGCCGAGGTGGCGGCGCTCGGCCGCCGGCTCGGCATCCCGCTCATCGTCGACAACACCGCGGCGCCGGTGCTGTGCCGCCCGCTCGAGCACGGCGCCGACATCGTCCTGCATTCGACGACCAAATATATCGGCGGCCACGGCACCTCGATCGGCGGCATCATCGTCGATGGCGGCACCTTCGACTGGGCGCAGCACAAGGCGCGCTTCCCGATGCTGAACCAGCCCGATCCCTCCTATCACGGCGCGGTCTGGACCGAGGCGGTGAAGCCGCTCGGGCCGATCGCCTACATCCTCAAGGCGCGCGTCACCCTGCTGCGCGACATCGGCGCGGCGATGAGCCCGTTCAACGCCTTCCAGTTCATCCAGGGGATCGAGACCCTGCCGCTGCGCATCCGGCGGCATGCCGAGAACACGCAGGCGGTCGCCGATCACCTCGCCCAGCACCGCGCCATCGCCAGGATCATCCATCCCGCCTATCAGCAGGGCGAGGCGCGCCGGCGCGCCGACGCCTATCTCAAGGGCGGCTATGGCGGGCTCGTGGGCTTCGAGCTCAAGGGCGGGCTCGCCGCCGGCCGCGCCTTCATCGACGCGCTCGAGCTCTTCTACCACGTCGCCAATATCGGCGATGCGCGCAGCCTCGCCATCCATCCGGCCTCGACGACGCATTCCCAGCTCTCGCCCGAGGACCGGCTGCGCACCGGCGTCAGCGACAGCTATGTGCGGCTCGCCGTCGGCATCGAGCATATCGACGACATCCTCGCCGACATCGATCAGGCGCTCGCCAAGGCGGCATGAGCGACGGCGCGCGGCTTGAGGCGGCGGAGCTCGCTCGCTAGGCTCCGCCGCCTTCCGCGACGACGCGACAGAGGCTCGACCGGTGCCGATCGACGGCACCGGGGCGGGGCCTCGCGCGCGCGTCGCACGGCACGGCGACGGGAGCAGGTGAGCGATGATCGAGATCGGCCTGGGCAGCGTGCAGAGCTGGGAATGCGACGTGATGGGGCACATGAACGTGCAGTTCTACGTCGCGCGCATGAGCGACAGCCTGCCGTCGCTGCTGCTGGCGCTGGGGCTGGGGCCGCGGGAATGCCGCGCCCTCGACGTGGCGCTGACGCCGGTCGATCATCACATCCGCTTCCTGAAGGAGCTGCGCCCGGGCGAGCCCTTCACTGTCTCGGGCGGCGTGCTCGAGGTCGAGAGCGACCGGCTCCTGCTCTTTCAGGAGATGCGCAACACGCTCACCGGCGCGATCGCCGCGAGCTTCGTCACCGAGGCGGTGCTGGTCGACGCCGAGCGGCGCCGCCGCCTGCCGCTGCCCGACGCGCTGCGCGCCAAGGCCGCTTCCTTGATCGAGGAGCTGCCGGACCACGCCAAGCCGCGCGGCCTGGCGCTCGATCCGCCGCGGCCGCGGCCGCGCTGGGAGGAGGCGGACCGGCTCGGCCTGCTGCTGACCCAGCAAGGGGCGGTGGCGCCGGCGGAATGCGACGAGCGCGGCTTCATGCTCGCCCGCGCCTTCATCGGCCGCGTCGCCGATTCCGTCCCCAACATGGTGGCGAAGACGCGCGGCGTCGACCGCTCGGCCGGCGAGGCCGGCGGCGCCGCGCTCGAATACCGCCTCGTCTATCACGCGACGCCGCGCCGCGGCGACGTGCTGGCGCTGCGCGCCGGCATCAAGGTGATCGGCGCCAAGGCGCTCACCTGGGGCCATTGGCTCTTCGACCGCGAGACCGGCGAGGCCGTCGCCACCACCGAGGCGGTGGTCGTCAGCTTCGACCTGGCGACGCGCAAATCGATCGGCATCGGCGCCGCCATGCGCCGCAGTTTGGGCCGCTTCCTGGTCCCCGGGCTCTCCGTCTAAGATTCTGGCGCGGCTGGCTTTTCCGGCATTTTTGCGGCCATTGATGCAGATCAAGGCGGGCGCCCCCGGGCCCGGCTAGGGTGGCGATCGTACCTCTCCTGTTAGGTACCGACTTGACGCCGCACTCCCCTCGCTGGCGTCGGGGGCGCCCCGGCAAGATCGGGGCGCCCCGTTCTTTTTTGCCCCTGCGCCCGCCCGGCCTCGGCATCCGTCGCGCTTCTGGCGGCGGCGGCCGCGCGCCGCTATCCTAGGGGAAAGACCCCAGCAGCCGGCGGGAGGGAGCATGACCGAGGCATTCATCTACGACGCCGTGCGCACGCCGCGCGGCCGCGGCAAGGCGTCGGGCGCGCTCTACAGCGTGACGCCGATGGCGCTCGCCGTCACCGCGCTTGCGGCGTTGCGCGACCGCAACGCGCTCGACACCGCCGCCGTCGACGACGTCGTCCTCGGCTGCGTCGAGCCGGTGGGCGAGCAGGGCGCCGACATCGCCCGCGTCGCCGTGCTCGAGGCCGGCTATGCCGAGACCACCGCCGGCGTGCAGATCAACCGCTTCTGCGCCAGCGGCCTCGAGGCCTGCAACATGGCGGCGGCGCAAATCATGTCGGGGCAGAGCGAGATGGCGGTGGGCGGCGGCGTCGAAAGCATGAGCCGCGTGCCGATGGGCTCCTCGGGCGGCGCCTGGGCGATGGACCCGCAGGTGGCGTTCCATACCTATTTCGTGCCGCAGGGCATCTCCGCCGACCTCGTCGCCACCAAGTACGGCATGAGCCGCGCCGACGTCGACGCCTATGCCGTCGAAAGCCAGAAGCGCGCGGCGCGCGCCTGGGCGGAAGGGCGCTTCGCCCGGTCGGTGGTGCCGGTCAAGGACATCAACGGCACGACCGTGCTCGACCGCGACGAGCATATCCGCGCCGACACGACGATGCAGTCGCTGGCCGCGCTCGAGCCCTCCTTCGCCAAGACCGGCGAGGCGCTGGGCTTCGATTCCGTGGCGATCCAGCGCTATCCCGAGATCGAGCGCATCACCCATGTGCACCATGCCGGCAACTCCTCGGGCATCGTCGACGGCGCCGCGGCGGTGCTGATCGGCAACAAGGCGATGGGCGAGAAGCTCGGGCTGAAGCCGCGCGCCCGCATCCGCGCCTTCGCCTCGATCGGCTCGGAGCCCACCATCATGCTCACCGGCCCGTCCTTCTCCGCCGAGAAGGCGCTGAAGCGCGCCGGCATGAGCGCCGGCGACATCGATCTCTACGAGCTCAACGAGGCCTTCGCCGCGGTGGTGCTGCGCTTCATGCAGGCGCTCGACGTCCCGCACGACAGGATCAACGTCAATGGCGGCGCCATCGCCATGGGCCATCCGCTGGGCGCCACCGGCGCGATGATCCTCGGCACGCTCCTGGACGAGCTCGAGCGCACCGGCAAGTCGACCGGCCTCGCCACGCTCTGCGTCGGCGCCGGCATGGGCACGGCCACCATCATCGAGCGCGTCTAGAGCCGAGGAAATTTGGCGCAGAGGTCGCAGAGGACGCGCAGAGGACGCAAAGGAGGAAGCGAATTCCCTTCGCGCCCTCCGCGCATCCTTGGCGTCCTCCGCGCTGGAAAATTTTTCGGACGGGAGGTCCGCGCATGATCGACTACGAGGTTGGAGCGGACGGCATCGCCGTCATCGCCTGGAACATGGCCGACCGCTCGATGAACGTGCTCAACGAGGAGTCGGTCGCGCGTTTCGCCGCCGCCGTCGAGCAGGCAGTGAAGGACCCGGCGGTCAAGGGCGTCGTCGTCACCTCGAAGAAGCGCGACTTCCTCGCCGGCGCCGATCTGACGCGGCTCGGCAAGGCGACGGACGCGGCGAGCCTCCTCGCCTCGACGGCGCGCTTCCACGCGCTGCTGCGCGGCATCGAGAAGAGCGGCAAGCCCTTCTGCGCCGCGCTCAACGGCACCGCGCTGGGCGGCGGCTACGAGATCGCGCTCGCCTGCCACCACCGCATCGCCGCCGACGAGCCGAAAAGCCGCATCGGCCTCCCCGAAGTGACCATCGGCCTCATCCCCGGCGGCGGCGGCACGCAGCGCCTGCCGCGCCTCGTCGGCATCCGCAACGCCCTGCCGCTGCTGCTCGAAGGGCGGAAGCTCGATCCCCGGCAGGCGCTCGCCGCGGGCCTCGTCGACGAGCTGGTGCCGGCCGACAAGCTGATCGCCGCGGCGCGGCGCTGGCTGCTCGGCGAAGGCCCGGCGAACGCGGCGCAGCCCTGGGACCGCAAGGGCTTCAAGATCCCCGACGGCGGCGTCAACTCGCCCAAGGGGCACGAGACCTTCGTCGCCGGCAACGCGCTGCTGCACGCCAAGACCTACGGCAACTACCCGGCGCCGCGCGCCATCGCCTCCTCGGTCTATGAGGGCCTCATCACCGATCTCGACACCGGCCTCAGGATCGAGAGCCGCTACTTCGTCCATTGCGCGCTCTCGGCCGAGGCGCGCAACATGATCCGCAGCCTGTTCTTCTCGATCGGCGAGGCCAACAAGCTGGCGTCGCGGCCGAAGGAGGTGCCGGAGCAGGGCTACCGCCGCATCGGCGTGCTCGGCGCCGGCATGATGGGCGCCGGCATCGCCTATGTCAGCGCGCTCGCCGGCCTCGAGGTGGTGCTGCTCGACACCAGCGCCGAGCTTGCCGAGAAAGGCAAGGCGCACGCACGCGGGCTTCTCGACAGGCGCGTGCAGCAGAAGCGGATGAGCGAGGCTGAGCGCGACGAGGCGCTGGCGCTGATCCGACCGACGGCGCGGTTCGAGGATCTCGCCGGCGCCGAGCTCGTCGTCGAGGCGGTGTTCGAGGACCGCGCGATCAAGGCCGAGGTGACGCGCCAGGCCGAGGCGGTGCTGGCGGAGAGCGCGCTCTTCGCCTCCAACACCTCGACCTTGCCGATTACCGGCCTCGCCGAGGCGAGCCGACGGCCGGCGAACTTCATCGGCCTCCATTTCTTCTCGCCGGTCGACCGCATGCCGCTGGTCGAGATCATCCGCGGGCGGCGCACCTCGGACGCGACGCTCGCCCGCGCCATGGACTATGTCCGGCGCATCGGCAAGACGCCGATCACCGTCAATGACAGCCGCGGCTTCTATACCAGCCGCGTCTTCGGCACCTACGTGAACGAGGGCCTGACCTTGCTCGCCGAAGGCGTCGTCCCCGCGCTCATCGACAATGCCGGGCGCATGGCGGGGATGCCGGTGGGCCCGCTGGCGCTCGCCGACGAGGTGTCGATCGAGCTCATGTACAAGGTGAGGAAGCAGACGCGCGCCGATCTCGGCGCCGACTATCGCGGCAACGCCGCCTCCGAGGCGGTGATCGAGCTCATGGTCGAGAAGCTCGGCCGCATCGGCAAGAAGGCGGGGAAGGGCTTCTACGACTATCCCGCCGACGGCAGGAAGCAGCTCTGGCCCGGGCTCGCCCGGCATTTCAAGCCGGCCGACGCGCAGCCCGATGTCGAGGAGGTGAAGCGCCGGCTGCTCTACGTCCAGTCGGTGGAGACGGCGCGCTGCCTCGAGGAGAAGGTGCTGCTCGATCCCCGCGACGCCGATGTCGGCGCGATCCTCGGCTGGGGCTTCCCGGCCTTTCTCGGCGGCACGGCGAGCCAGATGCACAGCCTCGGCATCGGCCGCTTCGTCGCCGAATGCGACCGCCTGGCGCAGCGCTGCGGCGAGCGCTTCGCCCCGCCGCAGCTGCTGCGCGACATGGCCGCTTCGGGGAGGAGCTTCTACGCCGCGTGAGGCTGCCCCTGCGGCAGCCTAGCGCTTCTCCGGCAATCCCTTGACCCGGTTGAGCCGGGCGCCGTCGAGATTGGCGTCGGCGAGCTTGGCGCCGGTGAAGGTGGCGCTGTCGAGCCGCGCCTCCTGCAGCTGGGCGCCGGTCAGGTCGGCGTTGGTGAAATCGGCGCCGACGAGGTTGGCGCGGCGCAGATTGGCGCCGGCGAGGTTGGCGCCGACGAAGCGCGCGCGGTCGCAATTGGCGGGGAAATCCGTGTGGTGCGCGCCGACATCGAGCAGCGGCCCGAGCTTGGCGCCGGCGAGGTCGGCCGCGTTGAAGCAGGCGCGGCGCAGCGTCGCGCCGCGCAGATCGGCCTCGCCGAGCCGCGCCTGGCGCAGATCGGCCGAGGTGAGATCGGCCATCGTGAGGAGCGCCTCGGTGAGATCGGTGCGGTTGAGCTTCGCGCCCGGCAGCAGCGCCATGACCAGGCGCGCCTGCGCCATCGAGCGGTCGCTGAGGTCGACCTTGGCGAGCAGCGCGCGGGTGCCCCTCTGCCCCTGGCTGTCGAGCCACTCCGCGTGCTGGCGCAGGATCTCGGCGACGTCCTGCTCGCTGCGCTCGGCGTAGGGGCGGCGGATCGCCTTGGCGAGCTCGGCGAGCTCGAGCGCCTCGGGATCGAGCAGCGCGTCGGTGACGTCGGCGCCTTCGAGATCGGCGCCGCGCAGATTGGCGCCGGTGAGCACGGCCGAGTGGAAGGTGGCGCCGGCGAGCTTCGCCTGGGCGAAATTGGCGCCTTCGAGGATCGTGCCGGTGAAGTTGGCGCGGCGCAGATCGGCGCCTTCGAGATTGCTGGCGCGCATCGCCGCATCGGTGAAGTCGGCGCGCAGATTGTAGGAGGTGCCTTGCGGCAGCGGCGCCACCTCGCCGTCGCCGGGATCGACGCCGTCGTCGCTCATCGGCTCGCGGAAGCTGCGCACGATCTGCGCCTGGCGCTCCTCGTAGAGCACCACCGTGGCCTCGCGCAGATCGGCGTGGGCGAGCACGCTGCGGTTCATCTCGGCGCCGCGGAAGCAGCTGCCGCGCATGTCGGCGCTGGTCATGTCGGCGCCGTCGAGATTGGCCTGGCGCAGGTCGCACAGCGACAGCTGGGCGCCGCGCAGGCTGGTCGCGGCGAGGTTGGCGCGGCGCAGCCGGGCGGCGGTGAGATCGGCGTCGGAGAGGTCGCAGGCGGCGAGGTCGCGGTCGCTGAGGTCGGTGTAGCGCAGCAGCGCCCGCCTGCCGCCCGCCTTGTGCGCGAGGAACCGCTCGTGAAGCTGGACGATCGCTGCGAGCGCCTCGGGGCTCAGGCGCATCCAGTTCTCCGATTCATCCGGGGCGCCGGGTGTCATACACCAGGTAATACTCCATTGATGCTTAATAAACCGCTATGAAATGATTGATTCTCCTACCGAAGCATACTGCCGCAGGGGTCGTCATGCCGGGGTATGGCTTTTTTGTGGCTAATTGAGGAGGCGCCGCCATTTCTAGAGCTGGTTGCGCGCCGGTCCGACCG
>JASHTP010000319.1 GCA_030040495.1 Alphaproteobacteria bacterium | reverse complement strand
CACCCTCCGGCGCGGCGGCGTCGCGGCGATGCTGCGTCAGGCCTGAGTCGCCTGCAGCAGCGTTTGGATCATCTGGTCCGCGGTCGAGAGCACCTTCGAGTTCGCCGCGTAAGCCTGCTGCGTGATGATCAGGTTGCTGAACTCCGAGGCGATGTCGACGTTCGAGCTCTCGAGCTCGGACGGCGCGATCTGGCCCGCCGCGCCGGTGCCCGCCTGCTCCAGCAGGTAGCTGCCGGAGCTGTTGGTCTCGTTATAAGCGTTGCCGCTCTCCGCCGCGAGGCCGTTGGGGTTGTTGAAGGTGGCGATCGGGATGATGTAGATCGGCTGCTTCAGGCCGTTGTCGAAATTGGCGGTGACGACGCCGCTCTGGTCGATGGTGATGCCGGTGAAGGTGCCGAATTCCAGACCGTTCTGATTGACCTCCGTCGCGCTGAACTGATTGCCGGTCTGGGTGAGGCCGTTGGCCGCGCCCGGCGTGCCGAGGTCGAAGCTCAAGCTCTGCGGCGAGGTGGGAACGGCCGGGCCAGTGGTCGCCCAGTCGACGGTCAGGCCACTGAAGCCGGATTCGAATGTGCCGTTGCTGTTAAACACGACTTGATTGCTGCCGTTGAATGCAACGGTGCCGCCTTTGATCGTCGCGGTGACGTTCCAGGTATTCGCCGCCGGTGAGGCGGGAGCGCCGACGGTGAAATCCTCGCCGGTATCCGCACCAGCTGTCACATCCAAGGTATTGCCGGCGTTGAGGTAGTTGTTGCCGGAGCTGTCGGTGAGCTGCACGGTGGTGCCGTTGATGGCCGAGGCACTGACGCCGGTGATGTCCTGCGCCGCCAAGGCGGTGTTGACCGCATTGGCGAGATCGGTCGTCGTCGGGTTCGTCTCGGTCAGCGGACCGACCGTTATCGGGGTGGCGACGCCGTTGAGCGTCAGCTGGAAGGTGTCACCGTCCGTGATCGCGCCGGCAGCGGGCACGGTAAAGGTCTGGGTCGGCGCGACGCTGAAGGCGAGGGTCATGTCGTGCTCGCCGCCCTGGCTGTCATAGATCGGCACGGTGATGGTGTTCG
Organism: Alphaproteobacteria bacterium; assembly: GCA_030040495.1. Classification (GTDB taxonomy): domain Bacteria; phylum Pseudomonadota; class Alphaproteobacteria; order ATCC43930; family CGMCC-115725; genus DAHUYF01. Next base: position 1,730 of record JASHTP010000319.1, on the reverse strand, counting down.
GCGTCGACGTCGCGGTGGCGTTCGAGGGAAGCTCGGCCGCGAGCGTGACTTGCGAGGTCGGCACGGCCGAGCCGCTGAGGCCGTTGATGTTGATGGTCTGCAGCGAGTCCAGCGAAGTGGCGGTGAGCACGTTGTTGTTGCCGGCGGTGATCTGTGCGGCTTCGGTGGCGGTCAGCGGCTGGCCCTGCAGGAAGAAGCCGTCGCCGTTCACCAGATCGCCATTGGCATTGACCGAGAAAGAGCCGTCACGGGTGAAGGAGTAGGCGGTGCTGGCGCCGCCGGTCGTGTTGTTGGCGACGACGAAGAAACCGCCGCCTGAGATGGCGAGATCGGTGTCGGAGGAGGCCGCTTGTAGCAGGCCCTGCTGGTTGATGGTCGGCGAGGGATAGGCGACGACCCCGCCGGCGGTGTTGATGCCGGCCTGGGCACTTTGCGTCACCAATGTCGAGAAGCTCGCGTCGGTCGCCTTGTAGGCGGTCGTGTTCGAGTTCGCGATGTTGTCGGAGATCATGCTCAAGGCCTGACTCTCGGCAGTGAGGCCGGAGACGCCGGTAAGCAATGCGCCGAAGATGCTCATGAATGACCCCTTAGTTTGAAGTCGATGAAGGCGACGTCAAGGACGACAGAAGCGAAGACAGTGCGCTCGTGGCGGAGGTGGGCGCGGATGAGGAGGACGAGCTGACGATGCTGACGAGCTGGGTCATCGGCACCTGGACGCCGGAGACGTTGAAGGTCGCGACATTGTTGGCGACGCTGACGCCGGTCACCACGCCGCTCGCGGTGGTGGTGGCGGTGATCGGGTTGTTGTTCGCGTCCACCGCCTGGACATTGATGGTGTAGATGCCGCCGTTGGGCTGCTGCTGGCCGGCGTTGTTCTGGCCGTTCCAAGTGAAATTATAGGTGCCGGCGGCGGTCTGGCCGGTGCCGGAATAGACGGTGTTGCCGTTCGAATCCTGGATCGAGACGCTGACCGCGGCGGCGTTGCTCGGCAGGGTATAGGAGAAAGCCGCCTGGCCATTCTCCAGCGCCGCCTGGGTGCCGGTGTACTGGATCGTCTGCCCGACCATGGACTGGGCCGAAATGGCCTCGCTGCCGGCCTGGTTGTTGATCATCGTGGTGAGCTGGCTGTTGGTCTTGATCTGCTGCTCGACCTGGCTGAATTCGACGAGCTGCTGCGTGAACTGGTCGGAATCGATCGGGTTGAGCGGATCCTGGTTCTGCAGCTGCGTCGTGAGCAGCGTCAGGAAGGTGTTGAAATTCTGCGTGAAGTTGAGCACGCCGTTGGTCGTGCCGTTTGCGCTCGTGCCGGAATTCGCCGTGGTGGCGGCCGAGCTCGCCGCAGCGGTGCTCGCTGCAGCGGTGGGAGTCGTGATGGCTGAGGTCATGGCGTCATATCCTTATACGTGGATATCGAGCGAGCCGCTGTGGCTGCTGAGCATCGAGGTTGCGGGGACGGCAGAGGCGAGGTCCTCGCTGCCGGCGGTGGAATAGGGGTTCGACAGGGTCGCGCCGCCGTTGCCCGACTGCTGTTGCTGGTTGAACTGGTAGCCGCCGCGCAGATTGAAGCTCAGGCTGCTGCTGTCGGCCTGCAGGCCGGCGTCGCGCAGCGCCTGGGTCAGGCTCGAGGCGTCCTGCTTCAGCATGTTGAGCGTGTCGCTGCGGTCCGCGGAGACGACCATGGTGACGCGGCCGTCGTGATTGATGTTGAGCTTGACGTCGACGGCGCCGAG
>JASHTP010000318.1 GCA_030040495.1 Alphaproteobacteria bacterium | reverse complement strand
AGGAGCGGAACACCGAGAGCCGCGGCCGCCCCTTGGCGACGCGCGAGATCCGGTGGCGCACCCGCATCTGGCGGCGGGCGAAGAGGGATTTCGATTTGCTCGTCATCGCTCGGGGCCTCGCTATTTCTTCTTGCCTTCCTTGCGGCGGACACGCTCGTCCGCGTAGCGGATGCCCTTGCCCTTGTAGGGCTCGGGCTTGCGGTAGGAGCGCAGCACCGCGGCGATCTCGCCCACCTGCTGGCGGTCGGGACCGGTGATGGTGATCGAGGTCGGCTTCTCGCAGGTGATCTTGATCTCGCTCGGGATCGGGAAGGTGACGTCGTGGCTGTAGCCCAGCTGCAGCACCAGGTTCTTGCCCTGCACCGCGGCGCGGTAGCCGACGCCCTCGATCTCCAGGCTCTTGGTGAAGCCCTTGGAGACGCCGGTCACCATGTTGTTGATGGTCGCGCGCATGGTGCCCCAATGCATGCGCGCGCGCTTGCCGTCGGCCTTGGGCTTCACCACCACCTTGCCGCCTTCGACCGCGGCGGTGACCTCGGCGGAGAGCGGCAGCTTCAGCGTGCCGAGCTTGCCCTTGCAGGTGAGCGTCTGGCCCGCCACCTCGACGGTGACGCCCTGCGGGATGGTGACCGGGGTCTTGCCGATGCGCGACATCACAGCACCTCAGAACACGCGACAGAGCACTTCGCCGCCGACATTGGCCGCGCGCGCCTCGTTGTCGGACATGACGCCGCGCGGCGTCGACAGGATGGCGATGCCGAGCCCGTTATAGACGCGCGGCAGGTCGGCGATGCGCGAATAGACGCGCCGGCCGGGCTTGGAGACGCGGGTGATCTCGCGGATCACCGGCTCGCCGTCGACGTATTTGAGCTCGATCTTGAGCTCGGCCACGCCCGGACGCACCTCCTCGCGGGTGTAGCCGCGGATGTAGCCCTCGCGGTGCAGCACCTCCAGCACGTTGGCGCGCACCTTGGAGGCCGGCGACTGGACCACGGATTTGTGCGCCCGCTGGCCGTTGCGGATGCGGGCGAGGAGGTCGCCGAGCGGATCGGTCATCGACATGCAGTTTGTCTCCCTTACCAGCTCGACTTGACCATGCCGGGAATGTGGCCGGCCGAGGCGAGCTCGCGCAGCGCCAGGCGCGACAGCTTGAACTTGCGGTAGGTGCCGCGCGGGCGGCCGGTCAGCTCGCAGCGGTTGCGCACGCGCGTCGCCGAGGAGTTGCGCGGCAGCTCCGCGAGCTTGAGGCGCGCCGCGAAGCGGTCCTCCGGAGTCAGCGAGCGGTCGTCGGCGATCGCCTTGAGGCGCGCCCGCTTCGCCGCCATGCGCTTCACCAGCTGCGCCCGCCGCTTGTTCTTGTTCACCGAACTCGTCTTCGCCATGGGACTCGCCCTCGTTGGCCGGTTAACTGATGAACGGCATCTGGAAGCCGCGCAGCAGCGCCTTGGCTTCCGCGTCGGTCTTCGCCGTCGTGACGATGATGATGTCCATGCCGCGCACGGCATCGACCTGGTCGTAGTTGATCTCCGGGAACACCAGCTGCTCCTTGAGGCCGAGCGCGAAGTTGCCGCGCCCGTCGAAGCTCTTGGGCGACACGCCGCGGAAGTCGCGCACGCGCGGCAGCGCGATGTTGATGAGCCGGTCGAGGAACTCGTACATACGGTCGCGCCGGAGCGTCACCTTGCAGCCGATCGGCAGGTTCTCGCGCAGCTTGAAGGTCGCGATCGACTTCTTGGCGCGCGTCACCACCGGCTTCTGGCCGGAGATGACGGCGAGGTCGTTCGCCGCGGCGTCGACCTTCTTGCCGTCCTGCGTGCCTTCGCCGACGCCCATGTTCATGACGATCTTCTCGAGCCGCGGCACCTGCATCGGGTTCGCGTAGCCGAACTCCTTCATCAGCGCCGGCTTCACCACGCTCTGGTAATGCTCCTGGAGACGCGTCTGCATGGCCTACCTCACGCGTCGAGGACTTCGCCGGAGCGCTTGGCGAAGCGCACCTTGCGGCCGTCCCCGAGGATCTTGTAGCCGACCCGCGTCGGCTTGCTGGATTTCGGATCGATGTGGGCGACGTTGGAGAGGTGGATCGCCGCTTCCTTCTCGACGATGCCGCCGGCCTGGCCGGCGCCCGGCCTGGTGTGGCGCTTCACCATGTTGACGCCCTGCACGACGACGCGGTTCTCCGCGCGCAGCACGCGCAGCACCTCGCCGGTCTTGCCCTTGTCGCGGCCGGTGATGACCACCACCTTGTCGCCCTTCTTGATCTTGAACTTCATCTCAGAGCACCTCGGGCGCGAGCGAGACGATCTTCATGAACTTGCGGGCGCGCAGCTCGCGCGTCACCGGCCCGAAGATGCGCGTGCCGATCGGCTCGCCCTGCTTCGAGATCAGCACCGCGGCGTTGCGGTCGAAGCGGATCGAGCTGCCGTCGGGCCGGCGGATCTCCTTTGCCGTGCGCACGATCACCGCCTGGTGCACGTCGCCCTTCTTGACGCGGCCGCGCGGGATCGCGTCCTTGACCGAGACGACGATGACGTCGCCCACCGTGGCCGTCTTGCGCTTGGAGCCGCCCAGCACCTTGATGCACTGGACGCGCCGGGCGCCGGAATTGTCGGCCACGTCGAGATTGGTCTGCATCTGGATCATGGCAAATCACCCCTCGGCGCCGGCTTCGACGGCGGCGGTCTTCTTGCGCGGCGCCCGCGGCGCCCGCGGCTTCGCCGGCTTCTTGGCCGCCGGCTTCGTCTCCTCGACCGGCTTGGCCGCCTCGGCCAGCACGACCCAGCGCTTGCGCTTGGAGATCGGCCGGCTCTCCTCGATGCGCACCGCCTGGCCGCTCTTGACGAGATTCAGCTCGTCATGCGCCGCGTACTTCTTCGAGCGCATGATGAACTTCTTGTACACCGGGTGCATGACGCGCCGCTCGACGCGCACGATCACCGTCTTGTCCCGCGCGTCTCGGACCGCCACGCCTTGAAGGATACGCTTCGGCATCGCTCTTCTCTTTCCCTATGCGCGCGCGCGCTCGGCCAGGATGGTCTTGATGCGCGCCATGTCGCGCCGCACCTGGCGCACGCGCGCCGTGTTCTCGAGCTGTCCGCTCGCCTTCTGGAAGCGCAGGTTGAAGCGCTCCTTGGCGAGCTGCTCGAGCTCGCCCTTGAGCTCGTCGTCGGTCTTGGCGCGGACGTCAGCGGCCTTCATATCGCCTCCTCGCCCAGGCGGGTCACGACGCGGGTGGCGACCGGCAGCTTGGCCGCGGCGAGGTCGAAGGCCTCGCGCGCGGTCGGCCCCGGCACGCCGTCGAGCTCGAACATGATGCGGCCGGGCTTGACGCGGCAGACCCAGAATTCGGGGGTGCCCTTGCCGCTGCCCATGCGCACCTCGGCCGGCTTCACCGACACCGGCACGTCGGGGAAGATGCGGATCCAGACGCGGCCGATGCGCTTGATGTGGCGGGTGATGGCGCGCCGCGCCGCTTCGATCTGGCGCGCGGTGACGCGGCCGGGCTCGGTCGCCTTGAGGCCGTAATTGCCGAAATTGAGCGAGGTGCCGCCCTTGGCCTCGCCGTGGATGCGGCCCTTGTGCGCCTTGCGGTACTTGGTGCGCTTGGGTGACAGCATGGTCCCGTGCTTCCTCTAACTCAGACCCGCGCCTGGGCCTGCTCGGCGATGCGCTTGTCCTGCGCCATCGGGTCGTGCGCCAGCACCTCGCCCTTGAACACCCAGACCTTGACGCCGCAGGTGCCGTAGGTGGTCTTGGCCGTGCCGTAGCCGAAATCGACGTCGGCGCGCAGCGTGTGCAGCGGCACGCGGCCCTCGCGGTACCACTCCATGCGCGCGATCTCGGCGCCGCCGAGGCGGCCGGAGCAGTTGATGCGGATGCCGAGCGCGCCCAGCCGCATCGCCGACTGGACGGCGCGCTTCATGGCGCGGCGGAAGGCGACGCGGCGCTCGAGCTGCTGGGCGATGCCGTCGGCGATCAGCTTGGCGTCGATCTCGGGCTTGCGGATCTCGACGATGTTGAGGCTGACCTCGCTGTTGGTCATCTTGGCGATGTCCTGGCGCAGCTTCTCGATGTCGGCGCCCTTCTTGCCGATGACCACGCCGGGGCGCGCCGAATGGATGGTGATGCGCGTCTTCTTGGCGGCGCGCTCGATGACGATGCGCGACACGCCGGCCTGCTGCAGCCGCTCGGTCAGGAACTTGCGCAGCTTCAGATCCTCGTGCAGCAGGCTG
>JASHTP010000317.1 GCA_030040495.1 Alphaproteobacteria bacterium | reverse complement strand
CGGCGCGGCTGGTTCGCCCGGCTCAAAACCGGGCTCGCGCGCAGCTCGGCGCGCCTCAGCGACGGCATCGGCGGCATCTTCGCGCGCCGCCGGCTCGACGAGGCGAGCCTCGGCGAGCTCGAGGAGCTGCTGATCTCGGCCGATCTCGGCGTCGAGCTCGCCGAGGAGGTGGCGGCGCGGCTGCGGCGCACCCGCTTCAACCAGGAGGTGACGCCCGAAGAGGTCCGCGCCGCGCTCGCCGAGGAGATGGCGAAGTCGCTGGCGCTGGTCGACCGGCCCTTTCTCCTCGATCCCGCGCTGAAGCCGATGGTGGTGCTGGTGGTCGGCGTCAATGGCAGCGGCAAGACCACCACCATCGGCAAGCTCGCCAAGCAGTATCGCGACGCCGGCAAGAAGGTGGTGCTGGCGGCCGGCGACACCTTCCGCGCCGCCGCGGTCGAGCAGCTCAAGGTGTGGGGCGAGCGCACCGGGGCCAAGGTGCTGGCGCGCGAGGCCGGCGCCGACGCCGCCGGCCTCGCCTTCGACGCCTTCGAGGAGGCGCGGCGCGACGGCGCCGACCTGCTGCTCATCGACACCGCGGGGCGGCTCCACAACAAGGCCGACCTGATGGCGGAGCTGCAGAAGATCGTGCGCGTGCTGAAGAAGCTCGACCCCAAGGCGCCGCACGCGGTGCTGCTGGTGCTCGACGCCACCGTCGGGCAGAACGCGCACGCCCAGGCCGAGACCTTCCGCGACATGGTCGGCGTCACCGGCATCGTCATGACCAAGCTCGACGGCACCGCGCGCGGCGGCGTGCTGGTCTCGCTCGCCGAGAAATACGGCATTCCCGTGCATTTCATCGGCATCGGCGAAAGCGCCGAGGATCTCAGGCCGTTCGGGGCGGAGGCGTTCGCGAGGAGCCTGGTGGGGCTCGAAGCCTAGGGCCGCAAAGCGATCCTGCGTCCTTCGACAGGCTCAGGATGAGGAAATTTCATTATGGCATCTGCCAGATGCCATCCTCGATCTACCTCATCCTGAGCCTGTCGAAGGACGCACCTGCCGATCTGCAGCACCTAACGCCGCGTCCAGCACGCGCGCCGGATGCAGCGCCTCGCGGCCGGTGGCGTCGGCGATCTGGTGGCGGCAGCTCGTGCCGGAGGCGACGAGCACCGCGTCCGCCGGCGCGCCGCGCATCTTGGGCAGCACGCCGAGCTCGCCGATCTTGATCGAGAGCTCGTAATGCTCGGCCTCGTAGCCGAAGGCTCCGGCCATGCCGCAGCAGGTGCTGTCGAAGGTCTCGACCTCGAGGCCCGGCACCAGCTTCAACGCGGCGACGCCGGCGCCGGCGATGCCGAACGCCTTCTGGTGGCAGTGGCCGTGCAGCACCGCCTTGCCCGGGCGCGGCGCAAGAGCGAGCGCGAGGCGCCCGGCGGCGCTCTCCTCGGCGAGGAATTCGTCGAAGAGCCTGGCGCGCGCCGCCAGCGCCCGCGTCTCGGCGCCGGGCAGCAGCGCCGGGAACTCGTCGCGCAGGGTCAAGAGGCAGGAAGGCTCGAGGCCGACGATCGGCAGGCCGCGCTCGACGAAGCGACGCAGCGCCGCCAGCATGCGCCGCGCTTCCGCCTTGGCCTCGTCGACAAGGCCGGCGGCGAGCAAGGTGCGGCCGCAGCAGAGCGGCCGCTCGCCCGCGGGCGACGCGCTCCGCACGGCGAAGCCGGCGCACGCCAGCACGCGCTCGGCGGCGCGGGCGTTCTCGGGCTCGAACCAGCGGTTGAAGGTGTCGACGAAGAGCACCGCCTCGCGCCCGCCCGAAGCCGACGCCGCGGGCTCGCGATAAGGATCCGAGTGCCAGCGCGGCATGGCGCGGCGCGCGCTCAGCCCGAGCAGCCGCTCGCTCGCCTTCGCCAGGCCCGGCACGCGGTCGCGCAGATTGAGCAGCGGCCCGAGCCGCGCCGCCGACGGCGCGTAGCGCGGCAGAAACGCCACCAGCCGGTCGCGCAGCGAGAGGGCATGGCGCTTCCGGTACTGGTGCAGGAACTCGATCTTCATCCGCGCCATGTCGATGCCGGTCGGGCATTCGCGCTTGCAGCCCTTGCAGGAGAGGCAGAGATCCATCGTCTCGCGCATCGCCTCGGAGACGAGCGCGTCGCGCCCGAGCTGGCCGCTCAGGGCGAGGCGCAGCGTGTTGGCGCGGCCGCGGGTCAGGTGCTTCTCGTCGGATGTCGCGCGGTAGGACGGACACATGACGCCGGGATCGGCCTTGCGGCAGGCGCCGTTGTTGTTGCACATCTCGACCGCACCGGCGAACCCGCCCCACTCCGACCAATCGAGTGCCCAGCTCCGCGTCTCCGTCGCGTAACCCGGCGGATAGCGGAAGAGCGAGCGGTCATCCATCCGTGGCGGGCGGACGATGCGCCCGGGATTGAACAAGCCGTCCGGGTCGAAAGCCTCCTTGACCGCTTCGAAGGCGCGCACTAGGCGCGCACCGAACATCGCCTCGTGGAATTCGGAGCGCACCAGCCCGTCGCCGTGCTCGCCCGAATGCGAACCCTCGTATTCGCGCACCATCGCAAAGGCTTCCTCGGCGATGGCGCGCATTTTTTTGACGTCCAGCTCCTGCTTCACATTGAGCACCGGGCGCACATGCAGGCAGCCGACCGAGGCATGCGCATACCAGGTGCCATAGGTGCCGTGCTTCTCGAAGATCC
>JASHTP010000316.1 GCA_030040495.1 Alphaproteobacteria bacterium | reverse complement strand
GCTCGACATCGGCGGCGAGATCGAACAGCTGCTCGGGCCGGCCATGCGCCAGGACGCGGTCCAGTTTCTCGGTCAGCACGGACGGCCCCCTTGCCTTCCGGCAGCATCGGCATCGCAGGGTTCACGATGTCAAGGACCGGCATAACCGATGCTACCACGGGACCGCTTGGATCGACGGTCCCGCAGCTCAAGGCCATCCCGCTCCAAAAGTTTTCAGCTCAGAGAACGCAACGGACGCACAGAGGGCGCGAAGGACCTTGGCGTCCTTTGCGCTGAAAGGTTCTTCTCTCAAATCCGCGTCGAGAGCCAGATGGCGAGCCGGGAGGCGGTCTTGATCGCGGCGCTGAGCGCGGGATAGGCCGGCGCGTCCTCGGCGCCATGCGCCAGCGCGATGTCGCGATGCTCGAGCTCGTCGCGGCGGAACTCCTCGATCACCGCCTTGAGCGCGGGCTCGGCATCGCCGAGGGCGGCGCTCTGGCGGCGGTAATGCTCGTCGATCACCTCCTCGACCGCGACCGTGCAGGCCATGGCGGCGCGCGTGCCGAGGAGCGCGGTGGCGGCGCCGAGCGCGAAGCCCGCAGCGTGCCACAGCGGCGACAGCGCCGTCGGCCGCACGCGGCGCTCGGCGACGAGCTTCTCGAAGGCGGCGAGATGGCGCTGCTCCTGCTCGGCCATGCGGCGGATCTCGGCCGCCGGCTTGGCGCGGCCGAGCACGGCGAGCTGCCCGTCATAGATGCGCTTGGCGCCGTACTCGCCGGCATGGTCAACGCGGATCATGCGGGCGATCAGCTCCTCGCGCGGGGGATCGCCGGGCAGGCGGCGCAATTCTTCGCTCATGCTTCCCTCCCGAGCATAATCCGCCGCAGCGCCCAGAGGCAGAAGAGCACGAGCGCGAGTGCCACGAGCAGGTCGAAGCCGGCGAGCGTGACGCCGAAGAGCGACCATTCCGGCTGGTCGCAGGCCACCGGCTGCTGCGCCAGGAGCCGGCGCTTGAACTCTTCGAGGCTGCTCGCGGGACCGCCGCTCGTGCAGGCGCTGGGCCCGGCGAACCAGTGATGCTCGACGCCGACATGGTAGAAGGCGAGCCCCACGCCGGCAATGAAGACGAGCGCGGCGAGCGCCAGCGCCGCCGTGCTGACGCGCCGCCGCCCGGCGAGCAGCGCCACGGCGCCGAGCGCGAGGGCGGCGTAATAGGGCCAGCGGTCATAGAGGCAGAGCTCGCAGGGAAGGAGCCTGCCCCAAAGCTGCGAGGCCCAGGCGATGGCGAGCACCGCGGCGCTGGCGGCGAACAGCAGAAGCGGCAGGCGACGGATGTCGGTCATGGGCGGCTTGCGTCCAGTCTGGGGCGTCAGTCCTGCGCCGGCAACCGGTGCTTCCAGTGGCGCCGGACATACCAGGCCAGCGCCAGCGCCAGGATGCCGATGATGACGAGGTGGAAATCGTGGAAGGCCTGCTTGAGGCGCGGGTCGCGGTCCCATTGCTCGCCGAGGCGGACGCCGACATAGGCGAGCGCGTAGCACCAGGGCCAGGAGCCCAGGAAGGTGTAGAGATGGAAGCGCAGCAGCGGCATGCGGGCGATGCCGGCGGGCAGCGCGATGAAGGTGCGGACGATGGGCACCAGCCGGCAGAGAAAGACGGTGACGCCGCCATAGCGCGCGAAGAAGCGGTCGACGAGATCGAGATCGTGGCGCGTCATCAGCACGTAGCGGCCCCAGCGCTCGACCAGCTTCCGGCCGCCGAAATAGCCCACCGCATAGGCCGCGGCCGAGCCGAGATTGCAGCCGAGCGCGCCGGCGGTCGCCACCAGCACGAGATCGAAGCGCCCGGTCGAGACGAGATAGCCCGAGAACGGCATGATGATCTCGGAGGGCAGCGGGATGCAGGCGGATTCGATCGCCATCAGCAGCACGATGCCGAGATAGCCCGCGCCGGAGATGGTGGCGACGATCAGGCCGGCGACGAGCGCGATGAGCCGCTCGAGCATCGGCGCTCAGCGCGCTCTCATGCCGGCCGGCGGCCGAAGAAGCCGATGCCGCGCATGGTCATGACGGTCTCGCCCTTCTGGTTCACCATCTCGCCCAAGGTGCGGATGGTGCCGCGGTCGGGCCGGCTCTTTGACGGCACCAGCTCGACGATGGTGACCTTGGCGGTGAGCGTGTCGCCGGGCCGCACCGGCTTCAGCCATTCGATCTTGTCGACGCCGGGCGAGCCCTGGCTCTCGGCCATGGCGGAGATCATGCCGTCGACGAGCAGGCGCATATAGAGGCCCACCGTGTGCCAGCCGCTGGCGATGAGGCCGCCGAAGACGCTCGCCTTGGCGCGCGCGGGATCGGTGTGGAAGGGCTGCGGGTCGAACTGCCGCGCGAAGGCGATGATCTCCGGCTCGCTGACGGTGAGGCTGCCCAGGGTCAGCACCTCGCCGACGCGGAAATCCTCGAAATAGCGCCCGGCCATGAAGCGTCCCTTGCGTTGCCGCCGCGGTCTAGCGGACGCGGGCGCGGCGGCGCAAGCGGCGGCGGCGGCGTCGTTGACCCCCGATGCCGTGCCGATATAGTGACGGCCTCGCGGCGGCCCCTGTGGCGGAACGGTAGACGCGGCAGACTCAAAATCTGTTGCTCGCAAGGGCGTGGGGGTTCAAGTCCCTCCAGGGGCACCAG